>JASHSD010000967.1 GCA_030036985.1 Bryobacteraceae bacterium | reverse complement strand
TGGCGGCGTACACGAGCGCGGTACCAGTGGGATTCAGTTTTTCAACATAGACGTTCTTGCCGTCATTCAGCGCCCCGCTCGTCGTCGGGCCGGCAGAAACGGCTCCGAACACGACTGCAACGGACCCGGAACCGTCCACCGCCGCGAAGCCGGAGCCGGTCGTATCGAGATAGGTGCAATACTGGATCGCGCCGCTTCCTGTGACAAGTCTGCAGACGTAAGCCGCCTGATCGCCCGGCGACGTGGAGCGGTATGCCCCCGAAGTTGTTTGAAAACCCGCGGCCGCGGTTCCCGTTACGTAAACGTTATTGGCGGAATCGAAGGTGATGCCGGCGGTGTTCGTCCCGGCCAGAGTTACTGTCCAGACGGGGTTGCCGTTGGAATCGAGCTTCGTTATGAGGCTGCTCTGCGCTCCCACCGTTCCCACCGGATTGACGGTATAAACCTCGCCGGCCGAGTCGACCACCGCCGGCCCCAGCGGAAGCTTCAGCGTATTGGTGATCGTCCAGGGTTGGGCCAATCCCAGGGGCATACAGACACATGTGCATGCCAAAAATGCCACGGCCCGACGGAGAAATACTGATGAATTGGGCATTGTTTTGAAGTTTGTCTTCAGTCGAAAGCACCCGTGCTGCCATTCCTTGGTTCCGGCGGACTGCGAAGAACGCGATCCTGGGCGCCCCGCCGGATTGCCGGTCAGCGCACCGAGCCTGGAATCGAAGCAACACTACAATGGACTTTGGCGCTGGAGTTCGAGGAGGCGGCTACCGTTTTCGCCGATCGCTGGGCCGAATCGTTCCGGATCCGCGTCATTCGTTGGATCATCAGCGCTCGCCGCGCCACGCGCAACGAACGAACCACTCCCTTGCGGTCGTGGCTCAGAAGCCCGTTCCGAGCCGCGCGCGCAAGCAAGCGGTTTTTCGCAAACGGATTGGTTATTTGTGACGCGTCCTAAGACGGTGGCGGAAAAAGACGGCGGCGGAAAAACGCTCCGCCCCAAACGGGATTCTCCCTGAGTACGATTTCACTCGCGCCCGGCGTAATCCGTACGCCTCGCGATACACCGCCGGCAGTGCGGTGGTGGTGCTGGAACCCGACGTCGCTGCCGCATTCCCAACTTCCCAGGAGGCGAATGAAGCGCTCCGCGCGATAGCGGGAATTCTCCGGAAAAATAAGCACCACCGGCCGGTCTCTCGCGGTCGCTGATTCTACCCGGGAATAGCATAAACGATCCCACCCGAAAACCGGCCGGCCGAAATCAATCACGTATCTCGCGCTTTTAATTTTCGAATCAAATCAGCGGCTTGGCCTGATGTGGGGCGGTTCCATGCGAATCGGTCCCGCTACCTTCGAGGCATGAGATACCGGACGATTGCCGCTTTCCTTCTCTTTGCGACCGCTCTCGGCGCGCAGACCACGCCGCTGCCGACTGTCAATGTCGCATTTCAGGTTCACTTCCTCAGTACCGACACCGTGCGGGCGAAGTATGGCCGCAAACTGCCCAAGTCCGTTTACGTCGGTTCCGTAACGGGCACGAACACGAGCGCATCCAACGTCGTCTTCAGCCAGGGCTATGTGCTGCAGGTGCTGCGGTCCAAGGGTTTTCCGGCGCTGAGTCAGCAGGACGCGGAAGCCATCGTGCTGAAGTCGCAGGGGACGGGCGTGCGCGCGGTCTGGAATAAATATTTGCCCGTGGGAGTCAAGATCCTCGACAATATCGAGTCTCTGCAGGTGTTGAAGGTCGTCAATTTCGGCGCGCCGGTGGCGACGTTTCTGGTGACCGCCGACGCTATCGCCAAGGCCGTTCAGCCCGACCTCAGCGCCGTGCTGGCCCAGATCTACCAGGATTACGACGCCGACGGCATCCAGACGCTGATGCAGCTGACGCCCGGCGGCTCGCTGGTGGGAACGCTGCTGTTCGAGACCCAAGGCGCGAACCCGCTCGCCGGCAATGACGTCTCGTTTACCATTGCCGTCCCTGTATTATCGAAGTAATGTCCGTCGCAACGTCCAGGGAGACATCCGCGCTCAATGTCGTCGAACTCGAAGGCCGCTATGTGCTGCAGAACTATGCGCGTCATCCGCTTGTGCTGGTGCGGGGCGACGGCCCGTATATGTGGGACGCCGACGGCAAGCGCTATCTCGATTTCATCGCCGGCATCGGCGTGAATGCTCTCGGGCAGAATCACCCGCGCATCGTGCGCGCGATTCAGGAGCAGTCGGCCCGGCTGATTCATACTTCCAACCTTTTCTACAACCCTTATCAGGGGCCGCTGGCGAAGCGCATTGCCGAAATCAGCGGCCTCGAGCGGACCTTTTTCACCAACAGCGGCACGGAATCGTGCGAAGGGGCGCTCAAGATGATCAAGGCCCACGGGCACGATATTTCGCCCGAAAAATACGAGATCGTTTCGCTCAATAATTCGTTCCACGGCCGGACACTGGGGGCTCTCTCGGTGACCGGTCAGCCCAAATACCGCAAGGATTTCGAGCCTTTGATCC
>JASHSD010000966.1 GCA_030036985.1 Bryobacteraceae bacterium | reverse complement strand
GCCAGCCGCAGCCGGACGAGCGAATCGTACAGAGCAAACGGCTGCAGCGTCTGCTGCGGATAGTAATCCCAGGCGGAGTCTTCGTTCTTATCGATAAAATCGAGACCCGGCCCGATCACCAACACGCGCGCTACTTGGCCCGCGCGCAGCTCGTCCTGGCGGATGAGGTCGCGGAGGGTCTGCTCGATCGAAAAATCGGGGAGGATTCCGGTGTCGAGCGACAGTCCCCGGTTTTCGAATAACGACGACCGGTCCAGCAGCGATGCCGGATCGTCGCTTTTAACGGTGCGTCCGGCTTCGGCTGCGCGCTGCGCCAGCTCTCTTCTCTCCCGCGCCACGCGCAGCAGATTTTCATAAATGAACTTGCCGGCCGCCTCAGCTCCCTCGGGGCTTTCCGCATCGATCCCGCGGCTTCGCAGCAGGCTCTGCAGAAAGACCAGGCGCTCGTTATCCCGCGGGTCCCGCACGCCCGCGACGAGATCATCCACCCGCACCCGCAGCGTTCCGGATTTCGAAGCTTCGTCGAGTTTCTCCATCGGAATGCGCGGTTGTTTGGTGAACGAAGCGCCCAGCAGCAGCAGGTTCACCATCGAATCCAGATCGCCCTGCTGCAGCCTGGCGCGAATGGCTTTGTCCTCGCGCCGCGTCCACGCGTTCCATCGATTCTCATCCGCGATCCTGAGTTCGGCCGGCAATTGCGCGCGCTGCGCATCCAGAATCGGCTTCGCATTCTCCCAGGAGATAAACGAGCGCCCGGCCGCCAACAAGCTCAAAGCGAAAACAAAAAAGCCGCAAAGCGCCCGAAGGCAACTTTGCGGCTTAAGGGTCCTTAGACGCACCCTTATCAGAACTGGAAGCGGGCGATCAGCGTGCCCGTGCGGCCTACCAGGTATGACGGATTGGCCGCGGCCGGATAAGATCCCGGCGTTTCATAAGCGGTACCAAAGACACCGAACCCTCCGGTGTAGGCGCCCGCGCTGTTCCTCGAAGGCGCAAGCTGCGGATTCGTCGTGGTCGGATTGGGCAAAAGCGTCCGGTTGAAGATGTTGACGAATTCGGCCCGGATGTAGAGGTCGTATTTCTCCTTGACCCGGAAGTGGCGGCCGATATTCGCGTTCTCTCTCGGGTCGCGGGGCCCGCGGAAATTGGAAAGGAGCGCCTCACCTGCGGGGCCGAATACTGTGTTAGCGGCCGAGCCGCAAACCGAATTGGTTGGGCATGGAGCCCAAGCGGCCGGATTCAGCACCTGTGTGGTTTCCGCGTTGTAACTGTGGATGTTATTGATGTTCACCAGGTACAGCGGCTGCCCCGCAACCTCCTGGTCCTCGCTGGGCAGGAAATTCGCCGTGGTGCTGAGCGGAGGAGTCAGGAAAATTCCGCTTTGGTAGGTCGCGAAGAAGCCGACCTGCCAGTCCCGGACGACCAGGTTCGCGTACTTTGGAACTTCCGCGAATCTCGGAATAGTGTACGTGACATTGAATGTCAGCGTCTGCGGCGGAATCTGCTGAAGCGTCCACTGAGAGCCGGCGGAGTTGAAGAAGTCCTGTGGCGTGGGACGTACGAGACCCTTCGCCCAAGTATAGGCGCCGTTGACCTGCAGACCATGCGAGAGGCGCTTGGTCAACTTGATCTGCAGAGAGTTGTACAAAGAGTTGCCGGTCGGCGAGTTCGACGGTTCGAGCGCTCCGAACTGCGGATAGGGATACAGCGCGCTCTGCAGCGTAGTGCCCGTGAAGCCGGCGTAGGGGGTGAGAAGGCTGGTCTTGCCGATCCCCGCCATATACGTTTTCACCGCGCTGCTGCCAAGCGGTTGGGACAGAAGGTAGCGTGCGCAGTCGTTGCCCGGCTGGCACAGACTCCACGTTCCATTCGAGCTCTGCGTGTCGCCCGCGGGAGAATAGTTATAACCTGCGGGGCCGGTGTTCGGGTAAGGGTATAAGCCCAGCGATGCGTATTGGGCCGGGGAAGTCTGGCTCTCGTAGCCCAGAGGACCACCGGGTAACCAAACACCCTCATTGCCCACATAGGCCGCTTCCATCATAAGGCTGCCGGTAATCTGCCGCTGCAGGCTGACGCTGTATTGATCCACGCGCGGAGGCCGGTTCTCCTGCCCGTCTTCCATCACCGGATCCGATACTCCCGGAACGCCCACCGTTCCCAAAACCGGAAAGCGGCTCGGGTTGGTATCCGGCCAGACCGGCTGTACGATGGAACCTGGCGTCGAGATGTTGACATATGGGTTGATGCCCGCCAGAGGATAAGCTCCGTTGAGCGTGACAATGCCGCCGCCGGCATTCGCCACGAACTGGTAATTGAATCCCCATCCGGCGCGCAGCACCGTCTTGTTGTTGATTGCGTAGGCGAGACCGAGGCGCGGTCCGAACGCGTACGGATAGGCCGGCTGGTAGAACTGGCAGTTGCAGGTGTCGGCATAGATGGTGGCGCCGAGGTTCCCGCCGGCGTCGGCATTCGGCGTGGTCGGGCTGAAATCCCCGAGACGGCCGTATTGCTCGTGGTCCGGTGTGGCGTAGTCCCAGCGCAAACCATAATCGATTGTGAGCTTGCGTGTCGCCTTCCAAGTGTCCTGGATAAACAGCCCCCACTCCTGATTCCCCTCACGGTAATTCTCCTGCGGGGTCTGCGTAGTCGAAGTGTAGTCGCCCAGCAGGAAGCTGGCGTAGCCGAAACCCATGGATTGTCCGTTGAGGTTGGTGGTAGGCGTGAAAGGCTCCGAAGTCGGACCCGTGCCCGTCGCCAGGGTAACGCCCGCATAGCTTCCGTAGAGTTGTCCCTCGAGGTAAACTTCGGCGCCCGCTTTGAAAGTGTGGTTGCCCCGGATCCACGTCAGAGTCGTGTTGAAGGTGGGCTTTTCCTCGTAGTCCTGCGTCTGAATCTGGCCGTCAGTGCCGACGTTCTGCATGCCGCCTAGCGCGCCGCCGCATCCGACGCCTGTAGGGGACGCTGTGCACATACCGGTAAAGCTCGGGAACTGGCGGTTGATCAGGAAGCCGGTGAGATCGAGCGACGAGGGGTTGAAGCTCAGGAACGGCGCATCGTCGGCGAAACTCGTGTGATAAAAGCCAGCGCCAAGATGCAGCAGCAGGCTCGGCGTGAGCGTGCGGTCGTAGTTCAGCCGTGTGGTGTAAGTGGGAATGAACGTGCCGCGGTACTGGCCGATCTCTTCCGGCAGACCGTCCGCGTTGCCCAGGGGCGACGAAATCTGGCTCTGCGTGTTGATGCGCGACCAGTAAAACGACAAATGATCGTTGGGCGACAAAACCTGATCCACCTTGATCGAAGGAATGGACGAGTATCGGTTGCCCGAAATGATCCCGTCGTAGTTGCCGACCAGGTTGGAATTCTGAGCCGCCGGGAACAGTTTTTCCAACAGAAGCGACGTCTGATTAAACATGCTCGCCGGAATGATGTTGCCTTGGAAGGGCAAAGCATAGCCCAAGCCCGACCCTGTCGTGCTCCGCGTGGTGGGATTGTAGATCTCGTTCGCGTAGACCGGATTGCCCAGAGGGTCCGTGGCGATCGGCGCCGTCGGAATGCCGTTGGCGGCGCACAGGCTGCAGGTCCCGTTGGGCGAGATGGCGGAGAAGTTGCCGTTCAGATAAGCCGCCGTCGGCACCGTGTCGTTGAAGCTATACCCTGTACGTTCCAGATACTCTTCGTAGTTGAAGAAGAAGAACGTCTTGTTCCTGCCATTGTAGAGTTTGGGAATGCGGACCGGACCACCCAAGGTTCCGCCGAAATCGTTGCGGCGGTTTATGTTCCGCACCTTGCCGATACCGTCGGTATTGACGGTGAACGGATCGCCCGCATTCAGATCTTCGTTGACGAAGTAATCGTACGCGGTCCCGTGATACTGGTTGGTGCCGGACTTCATGGTCATGTTGATAACCACCGATCCGGCCTGCCCGTATTCGGCGGAGTAGTTGCTGGTTTGATAAGCGATTTCCTGAATCGAATCCGCGCTGGGCTGGCCCATTTGCGTGTAGTCGTATGTACCGAACAGGCGGGAGGTCGCATCCTGACCGTCGACCTGCATCGTCTCGGTCATGGTCCCGCCCAAGCCGTTCAGGGTGAATTGTCCGCTGCTGGCATATGAACTGACTCCGGGCAGCGTCAGCAGGGTGTTGTACGGATTTTTCACGCCCGATGTGCCGGAGTTGGCGGTGCCGATGCCCAGCAG
>JASHSD010000084.1 GCA_030036985.1 Bryobacteraceae bacterium | reverse complement strand
CGACACTCTTCCGACCCGCGACGCTCTTCCGAGCCGCGACCGTGAGCTCCCAGCGACGTACCCGATCGCGGTCTACGGATCCCGATTCAGCTCCTCGGAGGCGCACCCGTAACAGACGAAGGTAATGAAGTATGCCGTTCCCGCTCTTCGGAATCAACCTGCGCACCGCTTGCTTGCGCGCGCGGCTCAGAACGCTCGCGGCTCGGTAAGTGTGAAATCGCAGACAAGCGGTGCTGGCGGTAACATGGAGGATTGCTCCATCATCTGACCGACGCCCTCGTATCCTGGGGGCCTGCCGGGATCCTTCTGCTAGCCGTTCTTGATTCTTCCGGCGTGCCTGTGTCCGGGGTTTTCGACGCGTTTCTGGTGCTGATCGCGGTTGAGCGTCCGTCGATCGCATGGCTTTGCGCGGGGCTGGCTGTGGTCGGGTCGATGGTCGGCAGCGTGATTCTCTTTGAGGCGGCCCATCGCGGCGGACGGCGCTTCATGAACAAAGCCGCGCCGGAGGGACGCGCGGCAAGGTTTCGCGGATGGTTCAGACGGTATGGAATGGTGACGGTCTTCGTCCCGGCGCTGATTCCGGTTCCGCTTCCGCTGAAGCTGTTTGTGATCAGCGCGGGTGCGATGGGGACGTCGTTCACGCAGTTTTTCCTGGTGATGCTCGTTGCCAGAATTTTTCGGTATTTCGGGGAAGCGTGGCTGGGCGTGACCTTGAAACGTGAATCGGCGGCGTTTCTCAAGACGCATGCGTGGATATTCGCCGCGGGCGCGGCCGTGCTGTTTCTGGCGCTCTATGGCTGGATTCTGCTGCGGGAGCGGAGACGGCGCGGGGCGACGCCACCGGTGTAGTGTCCGGGAAATAACCGGACAATTGGGCGAGGCTCGGACATGCGACTTCGCGTCTTCGGCGCGCGGGCCGACCCTTTTTGTGGAACGAAACGCGTGCCCGGCAGAGACGCGACTCAAGTCGCGTGTCCAACAGCGAGTGAGTCACCGCGCCGGGAAGATCTCGAACTCGATTTCGATTTCGTTTTTGACTTTGATCGTGCCGCCGGCAGCGCTGACCGGCTTCGTTACTCCATGCAGGGAAAGATTGCCGTCGAATTTCCAGTCGCCGCCAGCGAGTCTTTCGGCGTGGGTGGAACGAAATACGGTCGCTGGGAATTTCTTCGTGTCGAGCGTCATTTCGTCCATGGCTGCGCTGCGTACCGATCGGTTTCTGCTGCGCCGCGAGGGGAAAGGTAAGAAGCATAGTCGCCCCCACGCCGATCACGTTACCCCGCATAGGAATAGACCCTCCTGGTCAGTTGTGCCCTATCCTACTTCCAGGGCGCAAGTCACTTTGGATCTGCCCGAGGAGTTGTCCACATTCCTCGCTGCATCGGGGAACAGATCTTGAACGCGCCGCGCTTGAAGCCATCGCTCTTGAAGCTTACCGTGAAGACAAGCTCTCCACAGCTCACCTGCGGCTTCTGCTTGGCTACCGCACGCGCGCCCAGGTCCATGCCTTCCTGAAGGAGCATGGCGTTTATCTCCGCTATGGTCCGGCCGATCTGGAACACGACCGGCGAGCCGGCGATGCCCTCCGGATGCCGCCGGCCTAATGATTGTCGTCGCCGATACCATCCCACTGAATTACCTCGTACTCATCCGGCAAATCGATCTCCTGCCGCGCCTTTTCGGCAAGGTTCTCATTCCGCCCGCCGTTTTCGTGGAATTGAAAGACCCGGAAACGCCGCCCCCGGTCCGTTCCTGGCCTGACAGTGCGCCGTCCTGGCTGCAGGTGCACCCGCCGCATTTCCGGTCGGATCCCGATCTGGACTATTTCGACAATGTGGAGGGGATCGATGCCTTTCCGCGATTTCACTCACCAGGCCAAGCGGATTGCCAATCCAATGCAGGATGCCATCCTGCCCTACACGACGACGAATTGATGGTCGGGGCATTCGATGCGTACGGCGGAGTAAAGTTCGTCCACCAGGCCGGGGCCGAACCTGGCGATGAACGGAACGATCGAATAGAGACGCTCCTGTAAATGCCGTTCGGGGAAGGCCAGACCGTGCAGCGAATGGGCGTCGCGGACCGCCTGCTCGTCGCGCGCCATGATCTGATTCGCTGTTTTGCGCGCGATCTTCGCCACCTGGTATTCGATCTTGCGGCGGCTGGTGTCGAGCGCGCCCGCGAGCGTGACGTCGAACCGGCGGAGGTCGTCGGCGAGGCCGTCCAGGGCGGTCGAGAAGGCGCTCTGCGTATCGTCGAGGCGGCGGCGCAGATGATGGGGGACGAGGCGGGCCGCGATGGAATCGTGCAGCGCCTTTTCGCCCGCGAACAGATCGGGCGGGTTCAGGCGGTAACGAATCATGCGCTTGTGATTGCGTTCGTCGAGCAGGGTGAAAAAGGCGCGGGGCAGGGCCGCGGGCTGGTGGCGCCCCAGCGCGCGATAGAGAACTTGGGATTGCGCGAGATAGGCCAGCTCCGCGGGACCGCCGATGGTTGCCGCGGTGGGCAGAAGATAATCCTGGACCAGCGGGCGCAGCAGCGCGTTGGGAGAAAGATCCTCGGCCCGGGCCGTCAGCTCGGCCGCTGAAAATTTCCGCTGCTCGACGCTGAAGTGGCCGTTCGCGCGGCGCATGGCGATGCGGCGGCCTTCGTCGAGAAGAAACGCGAGCGACGTGCTCTTATCGATTAAAACCTGCGCATGATAGCCGCGGTCGACCAGTTCCTTCGAGCGCGCCATGAGAGCTTCGATCAGCTCCGGCATGCGCTCGACCGCCTGAGTCATCAGCGGCGCGGCGATCCGTCGCAAGGCGGGCTGCATGGGATCGATGAACAGCAAGCCGTACGACGCCAGCAGCTCTTTCATCATCGCGGCGAAGGCGGACCCGAGCGTCGCGCCCGGCGCGCAGGCGCGTTCCACCATCGCCATCGCGTCATCCGCGAAAGGCAGGTCCGCGAGCGCGGAGCGCAACTGGTCGAGCGGAAAATTCCGGAGTGTAATGCTGCCGACCGGATGGGCTCCGTTGCCCGCCGGGGCTTCGATGAGAAGTTTGACCGGTTGATAATCGGGTCCGAAAACCCAAGCGTGATTGACTTCAGCGAAATCGTGATCCTCGGTCGCGAGCCAGAATACGGGTACGGCGGAGACGCCGCGGGCGGTCAGTTCCCGCGCGGTGCGGATGGCGCTGAGCGCCTTGTAGACGCTGTAGGCCGGGCCGCCAAACAGACCCACCTGCTGGCCGGTGACAACCGCGACGGTTCCGTCGCGCGAGAGAACGTCCAGCGACGGGCTGCCTTCATTTAACGGGGTGAGCGCCTGAACCAGCGCAGCGCGGCGCGCGGAGGGGAATTCGACATGGGCCGCGCGCAGGAGGGAATTCATGTCGTTGGGACGACACGAATAGAGGTCGCCGACCCGGTCGAAGTTATAGATCAGGTCCGCGAACAGCTTCGAAGTTCCCGGGACATCGGTCTGGCGAACACACGAAGACTCCATGGGCTTGTGCTTGTGTCAGGTTACCAGATGTAAGCCGAAGGCGGGGCGCTTCAGCGATTTTGCGTTGTGGTGTGCCGGGCCGTCAGGAACATTCCCGGGGTGAAGCGCTTGGCGAGATCGTTATAAATGCTGAACACGATGAGCATCATCAGGAAAACGAAGCCGACCTTCAGCATGGCCTCCTTGACGTTGAGGCTCAGGTCCCGGCCCATCACGGTTTCGATCAGCAGGGTGAGGATGGCGCCGCCATCGAGGATCGGGATCGGCATCAGGTTGATGATGGCGAGGTTCAGACTCACCACGCTCATCAGCATGAGGAACGGACCGACTCCTTCCTCCGCGGCTTCGGTGGCATAGTGGGCGATGCCGATCGGGCCGGAGAGGTTCTTCGTCGACATGCGGCGCTCGACGATGCCGCGCAGCATTTCGAAGATCAG
>JASHSD010000965.1 GCA_030036985.1 Bryobacteraceae bacterium | reverse complement strand
CGCGCTGTCGACCCAAACCGTCCCTTTCATCGCCGCGAGCACTTTACTGGCAATGTTCAGCGGCCCCGTCCTCTGTTTCGGCGTCGCGCTGAGAGCATAAGCGGGGAAACCGTTCATCGTCTGTTCGCCCAGGAGGATGAAATTGAAAGCCTTGGGAAATTCGAGCAGCAGAGACCCGTTTTCAGCCTCGCGTTTCTTGTAGTCTGCAACGCGGCGGCGGCGCGTCTCCGGATCTTCCTTCGCCCGCCGCTCGCATTCCTCTTTCAGCTTCCGCAGTTCCGATTTCTGTCGCTCCGGCGACAGCGGCTGATCGTCGACCGCCAGAGGCATATAATAATCCGAACCGTCAATCATCACGACCTGAGATGTCTTGCTGGTGGTTTTTCCGCCCTTGACCGTCTCGTCGCGCTCCACATAGGCGTAATCGGGGTCGGCGGCCCAGTCGGACTTGATCGTGGCGCTCGCCCGTTGAACGATCTCCGCCAGATCGGCGGCATGGCACACTTCGCAGGTGAGCGCGATACAAAAGATCGGCAACGTCCAAACCGGCTTCAGATGCTGACGACAGGACACGGGGCTTCGCGCAGAATGGCGTAAGCGCTTTGGAACAGCTGTCCCGCAACGCCCTCGGCATTATGCCGCCCGATAACCAGCAAATCGGCATCCAAATCCTTTGCGGCGCCGGCGACCACTGTTTCCACCTTGCCCGGCGCCACGATGACTTCGGCGCTCGTGCCCGCCTCCGCCTGCAGCGCTGCGATCCGTTTTGCGGCGTCCGCGGAGACCTGCCGATTGTACTCTTCCTCGATGGTCCACGAAGACATGGAAGTGTCGAGCGCCTGGGTTGCATACACGATGCCGAGCTTCGCGTCGCAATGATCGGCGAGCCAGGCGGCCCATTCGAGGACGTGACGGCTGCAGGCGTCAAGCGCCACTGCGCAAAGAACGCGCCGGCAATGAATGGCTTCGAGCGGTGGCGCCTTTTCCGCATGTACGCTGGTCCAGACGGGGCAGGTGAGATCGTGCAGCACTTTCGCGGTGACCGACCCGAGCAGATGCCGGCGGAAGAAGCCCAACCCGTGCGTGGGCATCATTACCAGGTCGGCCCCCCATTCCCGCGCTTCCGTCACGATGGCAGCTGCCGGATCGTCTTCGATTTCGCAGACCCGGTGCGTGGTGAAGTATTTGAGTTCCTCCGCCATGAACGCATCCAGTTCCGCTTTGCGTTGCGGCAACAACTCCTCGGGCAGCGTGCGCTCGCCCATTGCGACCGCGTGCAGCAGCATGATCTCGGCCTCAAACCTGCCGGCGAAGAACTCCACGTAACGGGTCGCTCCGAGAGAGCTCTCGGAAAAATCGACCGGGAACAGAATCTTTTTGATTTGCGGCATATCGCTCCTATCGCGTGCCCGGAACCACGGCCATGCTTGCGGCTACAATCTCAGTGTTTGGGACTTCAGTTGTGAATTTTACCTGTTTTAAGCCCGGCTTGAGTCCGGGATTGGCCAGGAAGCTCACGCGATATTGATTCAGCAGATGCGCGGCGATACTGTCGAAATAAGGCGTGGTCGATACCGGGGCGCCGTAGATGAGGCCGTACGCTTCGCCGCCGGTTTCCTCGGTCAGTTCCGCCAGGTCATTCTGTCCCCAGTTGATCCGTGACAAGCCGCGACCTTCATGCCCAATTCCCGGCTCATAGATCGTATACACGATGACTTCGGCGCGCTGCGCATCGGCGATCGCATTCAGGAGATAGGGGTTCAGCGGTCCCGGTCCGCCGAGCGGGTCGACGCCGCTCGTCACCATCACAACCTCGTGTCGGGCGGCGGTGCGGGGCCATCTTTTGACCAGATCGCTCAGCGAAAGATACGGGCTCGACCCCTCGTTCATCGGCAGACGCAGACTCTTGGCGGCGCGTATGTGATCTCTCGTCAGAGGGGAAACGGTGTCCATCGTCCCGTTGCGCAGGTAACCGACGCCGATCGCCGTGGTCTCCGGCTGCGCCTCAATGAAGTCGCGCACATTGTTCAGTTCCGAACCGACAGTCCAACGGGAGGCGTCGTCGATCAGAAGCCAGAGCTCCAGGTTCGCATCGCTGCCCCGCAGAGGCACGGCGTCCGTGACTTCGAGGATCTGTTTGCCCTCATGGACGATGAAATCGTGCCGCGTCAGCGCGGGGACGGCACCGCCGTGGCGCGCCTCGACCGTCACCACCATCTGCGTCGGCTCGGGCGCAATCGACCCGACCGTCGCGGTCATGATCGACACTGCGAAAGGAATGAGAAAAAGCTTGTTCATATTCATATGCGGCTCGACGCCAGCTCCGGCTGACGCGCCTCCGTGATTCGATAACGCAGAATTGCGGCTACGCTTGTCTCAAGGGAATCGCACGCGGCGACCGTTCCCGAGTTTCGAATGACAACCAGCGCGGCTCGGTTGATGCGATCCTCATTGGCCGCGGGTTTCGGCTCGACGAGCAGGCGCTCGATCTGACCGGCCTCCGCCGCTTCCCCGATGGCCGCCAGATCGGTCAGCAGGAGTCCGCGCCCGGCCGCCCGATCCATCTCCCGATGGGACTGACCCGGAACGCGCCCCGCATCCGCCTTCAGCAGATCCAGCGCTTCCTTATACAGCCGGTTCTCGCCCATCGGCGCGGGACTGCCGTGAATCGCCTGCTCGATGAGCAAAGGATATGTGTTGACTTCCTTGTAAATCGCGAGTTCGCGAGCGATGGCCGCAAGAATCAGCGGATCGCCGGTCTTCGCCAGAATCGGCTGAATGGCGCGGTCAATCTTACGGAAGAAATCGTGCAGATACTGACGCATAGCCTCGTGCGTGGTCGTGGTGCCGGAACGTACGGCAGCTGTCTGGCCGCTGCCGGTTCCGGGCGAGGAGCGGTTCTCGAGGTCGTGGTCGGGCTTGTCGAATGCGGCCGCCTCCGCCAGACTGCGCGGGAGATCCTTCGGGAGTTCCACTTCCGCCAGTCCCTCCGGCGTTCCGCGGAAAAGCCGGAGGTGTTTGATGCTGACCGCGAGCAGCCAGAACGTGCGTGCAGCGGCCATCCCCGGCAGCAGCGGCAAAATGAGGAACTCCTCGCCGACATGAACCTTCTCGTCCAAGGTGTCCGGCCAGAAGTTCGCCGTCGTGAAACCGGGCGCTTGGAAGATCACCATGCTTCCGGTTCGTCCCGACCAATCGGTGTTTTGCGCCAATTCAAAGATTGGTCTCAGGAAGTCGGCGCGCGCGGCAGAGTCGAAGATCTTCTCCTCAAGCAGCGCGTCCGCCTTCCGCGCCGCCGCGTTCAGACGCGTGTCGGCCTTGGTGACCTGGGAAAACTCGTCCCGCAGAGGCTGGAAAATGCTCAGACACGGGCCGTGGATGGCGGCCAGTTCCTTCAGATCGAAAATTGTCATGGTTTAACCTCCCGGTGGGCACAAATATCCACTCGCTTGTTCAAATCCACTGTGGGATATGCACACTGTGTGCCAGTACACGCCGAGAGGAAAGATTGGCAGGGCGAATGCTCGTCAACAGGTACAAAGGAGCGTTGTATGCATCAGGTTCCGGTAGTTCCGGTGGCTGTTAAAGCGCTTGCTCCGCGCGATTTCCAAGCCGGAACGGAGAAGATGAAGGAGCGTATCCGGCGCCGCGCCTACGACATTTATTGCAGGCGGGGAAAGAAGGGCAATAAAGAATCGGCTCTGGAGGATTGGAAGCGGGCGGAAAGCGAATGCGATGCCGCGCCTCTGGCCGGTATGGCCGACGAGGAAAACGACATCCGCATTTCGGCCTGCGTTCCGAACGTGAATGCTTCGGAGCTGACCGTTGACGTCCTGCCCACCGAGATTGTGATCGAATTCGACCGGAATGGCGAGATCGAACGGTACAAGAGCTTTCACCTGCCCGAGCCGGTGGATGTGAACCGCGTCGAAGCGCACATGCAGGGAACGAAACTGGACGTGATCGCACCGAAAACGAGGGCGAAAAAGGCGTAAACCGCTTACTGACGTGCGCGGCTCGGAAGCAATGTGCGCGGTCCGAATTAAAGTGCGCGGCTTAGAACGAGTTGCCTAAGAAGGGCAGCATCCGGCCCCAAAACATAACGCCTACCCACAAGAATATGGAAAGCCCCCCAATGAGTTTGGCGCTCCACGGCGTGTCATCCCCCGACCCGAGAGCCTCTACTTTTCGCGCGATCCCGGTGATATAGAAGACGAGGACATTCAGACCGGCGACTGCGATAAAAAGCATCTTGAATCCGAAGGCCCGGTTGTGCGCGAACATGAACGGCGCGCCCGCAAACATGATAAAGCCGGTGATGACGTTGATGAGAAAACCCGCCGCGGCCCAAGGGACCATCCGCCGGCTGAACTCTCCGATCGCTATCCCCTTTCCCAGCCCAATCATTCGCAAATCAAGCATCCCGACCATTCCGAACAGCAGCGCAAGGCCAAAAAAGTGAACTACCTGGCTCGCGGGCACAATCCACCTGCTCTCGGCCACGGCGCCGGAAAAGGCGGTCGTAGCGAGCCATTTTGAAAAGAGATCGATATAGGTCATATTCAGACTCAATTCTATTCATCACCTGGGAGTGGAACCCGGGCCGATATAGGCCATTAATCGGCCCGCCGTGATCGCGCCGGCCCAGCACACGAGGAGCGACCCGGCCATTATCTTGGTTTTTATCGGCATGGTTTCCATTTCGAGTACGTCCCGGCTGCGGAATACGCTCTTCCTCAGGAGATGCATCATCCAGACGGCGGCGGCGATAAAAACAAGCTTGATGTAGAAGACGGGACTGATCATTTTGGTCGACGCCTCAGCCATCAGCATGGCGATACCCGAGGCGACGTTGATCCAGAAGCCCGCCCACATCACCGGATAGAATTTTTCCATCGGCCCCAGGGAAACGGCCGAGGCAAAACCGCAGATCCGCATGCAGATTGCGATGCTGGGACCCACCAGAAAGCCCAACCCCATAGTGTGCAAAAAAATGATAAGGGGGTACGACCACACTGAGCCCGACTCTCGGACCCAAACGCTAAATCCTGTCTGTTCAACCCATTCGAGAAAGTGCATTACCCGTTCACCGGCTGTTGTCCACAGGGCAGCATATCACGGAGCAATTTGTTGGCTGCAAGGCTGCTCTCGCCGATGCAGCGCGTGAGGTGAAAGTCGGGTCAGGGTGTGGTTCAATTGACCGAAATGCCCAGACCGGGGCGAGACTATCCGCCGTTCGAACTGAAGGGAAACGGCGCCGCCGGTGGTTCGGCTATTCTTTCATCCGGGCGTGCCGGCGTGCGGCGCAACCGGCCTTGCCGAGAATCGTGATCCGGGCAGTCGATGGAAGCACAACACGCCGATTGTACGTTCCGGTCGGAGAGCGCCGGCAGGCACGTGGCTTTTGTGGGGTCTTCGAGCCTGCCGCCGGGCCTCCGCCCGGCGCGCCGCTCGACAAAATCCTACTGTGAACCCGGATTCTTGTGAACTTCAGGGCGCCCGGAAGGGCGGCCGCAGCGCCGAAGCGCCGGCCCTACCAGGAATGGCGGAGAACTGCGTGGCGTTAGGTTGACGGGCTGCGTCAAGCAGGTGTACCGGCCGACCGGTCGAGCAGATTTCGCGCCGTCGCGGCGTCCTCTTCCCGCACCAGCAGTTTAAATCCCGCGCCGGACCAGGCGATGTGAGGTCGCATACCACCGGCTGAATCGGCCTGAATCATTGACGAAATACCCGCGGATGCGAGCACGCTCTTCGCCATGTCCGCTTCCATTTGGCTCCAGAAGGAGTGAACGACAACAAGGTCGGCGTCCCGCATGTCTCTATCCTACGCGCAACGCGGTGCGGGATTGCTGTGGTTTTATGCCGCCCGGCATGTCGCTACACGCATGTCGCGGCAACACGCCGGCAACACGGCGCCGGCATCACGCGTTGAGCTTGGCCCCCGGCAGTGATATACTTCCCGGCGACGGCCAGTTCGAATCTGCCGCCGACTAGAAGTTTTGAGGAGATGCACGAATGATTAAGCGAGCTCTGGGATGTGTGGCTTTGTGCGGGTGGTTGATGACCGGTGTCGCGTCGCTACAGGCTCATCACTCCCTCGCGGGCGTGTACGACAT
>JASHSD010000964.1 GCA_030036985.1 Bryobacteraceae bacterium | reverse complement strand
GCAAGGAGCTGAACGAATATTACCTTGTCGGTTACACTCCGCCCGATTCGGATGCGGGAAGCTGCCACACGCTCAAAGTCAAGGTGGATCGCGGCGGCGTGGAAGTGCGTGCGCGCACGGGATACTGCAACGAAAAGCCGAACGATCTGCTGACGAAGGGCGAGCCGGCCGAGAAGGCGCTGGAGAACCGCATAGCGGGAACTCAGCCTGGCAACGTCATGGCTTCCATGCAGGCCCCGTTTTTCTATACGGGTCCGGACGTGGCCCGCGTGAACGTGGCCATGGACATTCCGGGCGGCGCGTTCAAATTCGAGAAGCAGAAGGGCAAATTGCATGTCGAGATGAATATTCTCGGCGTCGCCTACAGGCACGACGGCTCCGTCGGCGCCCGCTTCAGCGACACGGTGAAACAGGAATTCGAGGACAAAAAACAGATGGAAGCGTTCGAGAAGGAACCCTTCCATTATGAGAACCAGTTCGACGTGGCGGCGGGCCAATACGATCTGAAAGTGGCCTTTACCACCGCCAACGACAAGTTCGGAAAACTCGAGATGCCGCTCCTGATCGATGCCTGGGAGAGCAAGACATTCGCCATCAGCGGACTGGCTCTGAGCGACAAGATTCGGCAGACCACCGACGCCACAAATACTCTCGACGCTTCTCTTATCGAGGACCGGACGCCTCTGGTTACTCAGGGCGTCCAGGTGATTCCCGCGGGATCGACGACTTTCACGAAGGCTCAACCGCCGCTCTTCTATGTCGAGTTGTACGAGCCCGTCGCGGACGAAACCGATAAGCCGGCGTTCGGTCTGGAGCTGAAAATACTGGACCGCAAAACCGGAGAACAGAAATTCACGACGGGAATGATGCGCGTGGATTTGCCCGCGAAAACCGCGACTCCGGTGATACCGCTGGGAGAGAAAATCCCCGTCGACAAGGTTGGCCCCGGGCAATATGTGCTCGAAGTAGACGCGCTCGACGAGAACGGAAAGACAGTCAAGCGGTCGGCGGATTTCACTCTGGAGTAGTGGAATCGCGGCGGCGCTTCAACAGGCACTCGCGATAATCGCTCAGGGCCTGGCGATATTTGCGCAGGGCCGCCGTTTCCTTTCGCGCGGCCTGATCGATGGCGTGGGAACCGTCGGGGTGATGGTGCATCGACTCGAACTCCGCCAGCGCCCGTTTAACGGCGAGGGCAGCCGCCTGATAGAGTTCCTCGGAGCGATCCACAAGCTCGCGCAACTCTCGCTCTATCTAGTCCGACGTGTTTCCGGAGTCCGGCGGGAAGCCCACGTGCGCGGTCCTCAGCCGCGGCGAGACATACTGTTATGGGAAGTTTATCATGGGGCGGCCGGCTCATTCTATGTGGTTTCGGACACGCGGTGCTTCGGACACGCGACTTCAGGCGTTTTTAATAACTGTCGCGCCCCAAAAAACGCGACTAAAGTCGCGTGTCCGGTTGTCTACTGGACACTACAATAACTAAGTTAGGTCGCGGGCCGGGCGACGTCCCCGGAGATGGAACCCGGCCTGCTGATCTCGTGCGCTATGGTAGCGATCAGGCGCCGATCCCGATGAGCACCGCGGACGTTTCATTCACCGAATCGGCGCCGTCGGACGCAAGCAAACAACTGCTGCCATGGCTGGTCGGAATCGCCTTCTTCATGGAATCGCTGGACACGACGATTCTGAACACGGCCGTTCCCGCGGTTTCGGAAGCGCTGAAGGTCTCGCCGCTGAGCATGAAATCCGTGCTGGCCAGTTACACGTTGAGCCTCGCGGTCTTCATTCCCATCAGCGGCTGGATGGCGGACCGCTTCGGCACGCGCCGGGTGTTCGCCTCGGCTATCGGCATCTTCACCCTGGGATCGCTGCTGTGCGGGATCTCCAATAACATCCGTCTGCTGGTCGCGTTTCGCCTGCTCCAGGGATGCGGCGGAGCCATGATGGTGCCGGTGGGCCGGCTCACTCTGGTCCGGACGTTCGCCAAATCCGAACTGGTCCGCACCATGAGCTTCGTGGCCGTTCCGGCGCTGATCGGGCCGATGCTGGGGCCGATCGCGGGCGGCCTGATCGTCGATTATCTGCACTGGCGCGTGATCTTCTTCGTGAATATTCCGATCGGCCTCATCGGATTGCTGATGGTGCGTCTGCACCTGCCCGATTTCAGGGAAAAAGACGTTCCGCCGCTCGACCTCGTCGGCCTGATCCTCTTTGGTTCCGGCATCGGCCTGCTTTCCTATGTGCTCGAAATCTTCGGCGAACACACGCTCGGCGCGTACGAGATGGCCGGCCTGCTGGTCCTTTCACTGGCGCTGATCGGCGACTATGCGCTGCACAGCACACAGAACGCGTTTCCGCTGCTGCAGTTGAAGCTGTTCTGCATCCGCACGTTTCGCGCGGCGGTGAGCGGCAGTTTCTTCACACGGCTTGGCATCGGCGGCATTCCGTTCCTGTTGCCATTGCTTTACCAGGTTGGTCTGGGATTCACGCCGGTGCAATCGGGCCTTTTGATCATGCCGCAGGCCGTCGCCGCCATGAGCATGAAACCCTTCATGCCTCGCCTGCTCACACGGCTCGGCTATCGCGGCATTCTGATTTCGAATACGCTGATACTCGGCGTGCTTCTCCTGCTCTTCGCGACCATCGGGCTGGGCACGCCGGTGTGGCTGATCGCACTACAGGCATTCTGCTACGGCGCGTTCACGTCCCTGCAGTACACCAGCATGAACACGCTTGTATATGCGGATCTCAGCGAAGCCGAGACCAGCAACGGCAGCTCGATCGCCAGCACGATGCAGCAGCTTTCCATCAGCTTCGGCGTGGCGACGGCCGGATTGACCACCGCTGTATTCATTCCCGCGGAACTGCATTCGAATCCTCGCGCCATGATCCACGGCGTCCACGAGGCGTTGTGTGTGCTGGGCGCAATGACGATCGTATCGACGGTCGTGTTCAGCAGCCTGCGGCCGGGCGACGGTGGGAACGTGAGCCGGCAGAAGATCTTCCATCCAGGCGGATAACGCGGCGGAAACGTGGGCTGTCGATGTGGGGGCCTAAGCCCAATGCCACGTAGTTTTCCCAGCCTTATTGTGGGGCCAGCGCTTCGGCGCTGCAGCCGCCCTTCCGGGCGGCCTGGATCCACGCAATCCCGAGGGTTACGATCACTCTCGGGCCGGGCCGAAGCCCGGCCGCAGGCCCGAAGGCCTGACCCCACAAAAATCTACGTGGCATTCTGGTGACGGAAATTCTGCCGGCACTCCAAATGCCCACCGGTTCGACGTGCCGCCGAACGTGATCGCCAACCGCGACTTTGTAGACCCGCGCATCGCAGACGTTGAAGCCGTCGCCCGCTGGTTCGATTACGCCTTCGTGCTGCCGGGAGGGTTCCGCTTCGGGCTGGCCGGCATCTTCGGTCTGATCCCCGGTTTGGGCGATCTGATTGATGCGCTGGTCTCCTTCTATATCGTCTATCGCGCCGTGCAGCTGGGGCTGCCGCGAGTGACCATCGCGCGCATGCTGGTGAATGTGGGGATCGAAGGCACGCTGGGCGCGGTCCCGCTCGTGGGCGATCTCTTCGACATCATCTTTAAGGCGAATCGCCGCAATTACGAGCTGCTCCGGAGTCACATGGCGGATTCCGGCCGGCAGCGGCGGAACGATCGGATCTTTTTGCTGATTATTCTGCTGATCGTCTCACTGAGCATTGCCCTGCCGCTGATTTTGCTGGTTGTGCTGATTCGCCGGGCCGCAACGGGAGGCTGAATAGTCCCTTCACGGAAACCTTACGCCCTCTCGTGACATCCAACGCTCCGGTCGTAATTCAGCCATCGGAACGAGCAACTTTTCGTGTTATCGTCAAGCATTGTGAAAATTCTGCGAATCGCGGCGCTGCTGACCTTCACGGCCGGCGCATTCGGAGCCGAGGATCACGTCGTCCTCAACACGATGTCCCAGGAGTTGCAACGCAATTTCGATGTGTTGAAGCAGAAGGCAGATCCCCCTCCCTATTTCCTCTCCTACGAAATCACCGACCAGGACTCACATTCCGTCAGCGCCAGCCTCGGCGTGCTCAATTCCGAGGACTCGTCGCACAACCGCTTTCTCGACGTCTCCGTCCGGGTGGGCGATCCGAAACTGGACAACTATCGCCGCGTGCGCGGCGAGCGCGTCCAGTTCACCTCCGGCGCGTCGGTTGTGCTCGACGATACGCCCGCCGCACTGCGCCAGCGCATGTGGCTCGAAACGGACCGCATTTACCGCGCCGCGGCCGAGCGCCTGATCAAGATCAAAACCAATCAGCAGGTCAAGGCGGCGGACCGGGACAAGTCGGCAGATTTCTCCAGCGAGGAAAGCTACGCGCACTGGGAACAGCCCACGGCGCTCAGGTTCGACTCCGGCCACTGGGCCGGCGATGTCCGCGAGTTGTCGAAGGATTTCCTGCAATATAAGGATCTGCTCGCCTCCGACGTGCAGGTTTCGGTGCTTTCCGACAACCGCTATTTCGTGAACACCGAAGGCACGAAGATCCAGCATGGCCGCGGCTTTGCCCGCGTCATCATCAGCGCCAGCGCGCGCGCGAAGGACGGCATGGACGTTTCCGATTTCGCTTCCTTCGAGGCGGCCGATCCGAAAAACCTGCCTTCAGAAGACACCATCCGCGCCGCTGTTAATAAGGTCGGGAAGAATGTCGAGGCGCTACTCACGGCGCCGACCGCCGAGCCTTTCGTGGGCCCCGCGATTCTGTCCGGCCGCGCTTCGGGCGTATTCTTCCACGAGATCTTCGGGCACCGCATTGAAGGGCACCGGCAGAAGGACGAGTCCGAGGGCCAAACTTTCACGATGAGTGTAGGCAAGCCTGTTCTGCCTGATTTCCTCTCGGTCACTTTCGATCCCACCATCAAACGCATCGGCAACGTGGACCTGAACGGCACCTACGAATACGACGACGAAGGCGTGAAGGCGCGCCCGGTCGTTTCCGTCCAGAACGGCATTCTGCGGAATTTCCTGATGTCGCGTTCTCCCATTGAGGGGTTCGATCATTCGAACGGGCACGGCCGGCGGCAGCCCGGACTTGAAGTGGTTTCGCGCCAGTCGAATCTGATCGTCACCAGCACGCGCACGGTGAGCGATCAAAGGCTGCGGCAGATGCTGATCGACGAGATCAAGCGCCAGAACAAACCGTACGGTCTCTACTTCGAAGACATCACCAGCGGCGTCACCACCACTTCGCGCGCCGGAGTGCAGGCGTTCAAAGTGGTGCCCGTTATCGTGTATCGCGTCTACACGGATGGCCGGCCGGACGAATTGATTCGCGGCGCCGACATCGTCGGCACGCCGCTCGCGAGCTTCGCCAAGATCGTCGCGACATCCGACAAGCAGGAAGTGTTCAACGGGTACTGCGGCGCGGAATCCGGCAGCGTTCCGGTATCGGCGGTTTCGCCCGCCATTCTGATCTCGGAAATTGAAATCGAAAAGAAGGACGCGTCGCAGGATCTGCTTCCGCTGCTGCCGTCACCGCTGCGGGAGGGTGGCAATTGAAACGAACCGCGCTTTTTCTGATCGCGTCCGCGGCGCTGCTTTCGGCGGCGCAGAAGGACGCAGTCTTTAATGCCATGCAGACCGAGCTGACGCGTTCGATGACGCTGACGCTCAACCAGCTCGACAAGCCCTACTTCGTCAGCTACACCGTGGACGACGAGCACATGTGGTCCGCTTCGGCGACGCTGGGCGGTCTGATTAATTCGAGCAGCGAGAATTTTCGTCTGCCGCGCGTGCGCATTCGCGTAGGCGATTACAAGTTCGACAATACCAATTGGACCGGCGCGAACGCCCAAGGGCCGCGCTACGACTTGCGCAGCTTCCCCATCGAAGACGAAAATCCACTCGTACTGCGCCAGTTTCTGTGGCTGGCGACGGATTCGGCGTTCAAGGGGTCGCTGCAGTCGATCGCGCGCAAACGAGCCGCCCTGCGCAACGTAACCGTCACCGACGAGCTTCCGGATTTCGCGCCAGGCAAGCCCTTCGTCGATATGCACGACTACACTCCGGTGAAGTTCGATCAAAAGGGTTGGGCTGAGCGGGTGAGGCGCATCTCGGCGGTGTTCGACGAGTTTCCCCGCCTGCGCAACACCAATGTGGATATGAGCGCGGTCGATTCGCTCCACCGTTACGTAAACAGCGAGGGATCCACGATTCGGCTGCAGGAAAGCACCGGCGCCATCGAGATTCGCGCGTCCGCCCAAGCCGCGGACGGAATGATCGTACGCGATCTGGATGCGTTCTACACGCGCGATATCGTCCGCATGTTCGCGGAAGAGGAACTGACGAAGGCGGCGCGCGATCTGGGCGAGCAGGTTCAGAAGCTCGCCGCCGCGCCCATGGGCGACAATTACAGCGGTCCGATTCTCTTCGAAGGCGCGGCCTCGCCGCAACTGCTGGCCGAGCTGCTGGGACGCAATCTGTACATTTCGCGCAAGCCGGTCGCGGCTCCGGGCGGGAACCCGCAGGCGAACTCGACCGAACTCGAAGGCCGCCGCGGGGT
>JASHSD010000963.1 GCA_030036985.1 Bryobacteraceae bacterium | reverse complement strand
AACAGTGTTGAAGACCTGCTCAAAAAAGTGTTCAGTGCATACACATCAACGCTCGGGCTGGAGAGCTTTCGCAAGAATGTGCTGTCACGGATTCGCAGAAGAGGAGCGGGGATCTCATGGTTCCGGCGTGTCTTGATTTTTGATACCGAGTCGGGTCCCGCAAAACCTGGGCTCAGTGTCGGCGACTGGGAGGAGTTCTTGTCCAGATCCTTCAGCAGAAGAAAATTGAGCCCGAGTTGCGAATTCGCCAGCGCGTCATTGGGACGACGCGAAACCGCGCGTTTGTTGTATTCGACTGCCTCGCCCGGCCGCCCGAGGTTCAGAAGCACACCGCCCAGATTGACCAATGGCTCGAAAGCCTCGGGATCGGCGCCGAGCGCTCGGTGGAAGTTCGCCTCCGCGTCGCTGTAAAGCCGGGTCTGATATGCGATGGTTCCCAGTTGATTCCATGCACTGGCGAACTGCGGCGCGATCTGAACGGCGCGCAGCAGATGACCGGTCGCGCAGTCCGAATCGCGGCGAGTCAGGCAGCGCTGGGCTTCCTCGTATTCCCTCCTCGCGCGGTCCGGGATGGAGAGAACCATGACTGAGGCCGTTGCGCCTGTCGCGCGGGAGCCGTCGGATTCGATGCGACTGTCCTCGATCCGGATTTTGAGGCGACCTTTTGAATCCACGGTGCCGGGGCCGAGTTCGACCGTTTGCCGTATCTCCCCGCGCGCCGCCATCGCGACGACGAGCGTGTACGTGTCAGCGGGAAAGTTTGCGGAAGCGAAAGTGACCGCCCATATCGCTCACGGTCGAGGTTTCAAAAGGCGTCGTTGCACTTTGCAGGGAAACAGCGACCGTGGCCGGCGGTTCAATCTGCCCCGTCAGTTCGTATCCCGAACTATTCACTGCCAGGAGCAAGAGCAGCAAGTGCACCCGCATCGCCCTCGATTATATGTTTCGCGGCGATAAGTCGTCGAATTCCAGGAGGGGTCTTATCAGAGCTTCGTTCCTGGTTCAACGAAGGTCATTGGGACACGGCGCAGTTCGAGGACGCGGTCGACAAGCACCAAGGGAAATGGTCGACGGGGCGGCAACCGTGCATTGATCATCTCATGAGCAGGGTGTTTTACCGACGCTCAAAGATCATGCCACAACGGCCAAACCAGGCAAAAACGCAGGGTGCGGGCACAATTTGGGCACGGCGTCAGTCGAAACCGAGGCTCGCCCTGATTTTTTCAAGAAGCACCTTCTCGCCGCACACCGCAATGCCGCGCGAGGCACAAAATGAGAGCACGGCCCCATCGAAAAATCGCTGTCGTTGTACAGAGAATATCCGCCTCGCCGCGCTCGGCGGTAGGGATGGCGCCCGGTATTGCGGGTCGAGAATCACGACGTCCGCGACACTCTGGAGGAGTTGGGTGTAGCGGAGGAGATCGGCTTCCGACAGGCCCTAGAGGTTCCGGAAGTGCGGCGATCATCTCGTTCGAAAGGACCAGCCGGTGCTTGCCTGTGAGGATTTCGTGAAGCACGCGGCGTCCAAGCGCCCTGCTCCGGTTATGCGCGCGTATGAGAACGGTCGCGTTCGGGACGATCCTCACTCAAGCGGCCTGTAACCGCGACGAGCTGAGCGAATGGCTTCCGTGATGATCGCTTCTTCTTCGCTTAGAGGCTCTCGTCCGGCATCGGTTTTCGCGAAATACGCGTCCAGCTTTCGCAGGGCTTCGGCGCGTTCCCGCGGCGAGAGCTGCGAGGGAATGATGGTGGCGGGAGCAACGGCGCGCATGCTGACCGCTTCATCGCTCGACACGGTCTGCCCCAGCAACGCCTCGACGGCGCTCTTCTGTTCGGACGAGAGGTCTCTCACGTGGTGCAGCATAACTGCCTCCGAGGTTACGTCAGGCGGTTAACAATGTCAGAGAGCCGTCGATCCGCTGAAAGTAGGCACGGTTTGGGCACACGAAAAAATTGCGCCTGTAAATAACTACAGGATATATGGCGGAGGAAGAGGGATTCGAACTTTTAAGCCCTTCGCACCATCCATAACTTACTGATTCTACATCATGCCACAACGGCGAGAACGGGCAAAAACGCAGGGTCTGGGCACAATTTGGGCACGGTTCACTGTGGCAGCGAACTCAACGGGTGCGGATCTTTTCGAGCAGCGTTTTCTCAGTGCACACCGCAATGCCGCGCGCGGCACAAAATGACAGCACCGCCTCATCAAAAAAATCGCCGTCGTTGGTGCAAAGAATATCGGCCTCGCCGTGCTCGGCGGTCTGGAGCACATCGGTGTCGTTCGGGTCGCGCAGGAACGGTGCCCGGTACTGCGGATCGAGGATGACGATATCGGCGACGCTCTGGAGGAATTGCGTGTAGTCGAGGAGATCGGATTCCGAGAGGCCGTAAAGGTTCTGGAAGTGCGGGTAGCGAAGAACCCGCATCACCTCGGCGATCATTTCGTTCGAGAGAACCAGCCGGTGGCCGCCGGTGAGGATTTCGTGAAGCAACCGGCGAGCGAGGCCCCTGCTCCGGTTATGCGCCCGGATGAGAACTGTCGCGTCCGGGACGATCCTCACTCAACCGGCCTGTAACCGCGGCGAACCGAGCGAATGGCTTCCGTAAGAATCGCTTCTTCTTCCTCGTCGCTTACGAGCTTTCGACCGGCATCGGCTCTCGCGAAATACGCGTCCAGCTTTTGCAGGGCTTCGCTGCGCTCCTGCTGCGAGAGCTGTGAGGGAATGATGGTGGCGGGAGCAACGGCGCGCACGCTGACGGCTTCATCGCTCGACACGGCCCGGCCCAGCAACGCCTCGACGGCGCTCTTCTGTTCGGGCGAGAGGTCTTTCACGTGGTGCAACATAATTGCCTTCCTGATTACAGGTTACGTCAGGCGGTTAACAATATCAGAGCTTCGTTCCCGCTTCAACGAAGTTCATTGGGACACAGCGCAAGTTTCGAGGGCACGGCGGACATTCTCGCAACAGCCGTCCGAAAGCACTACGGCACTCCTGCCCTGTTTCATCAACGTTTCGTATGTGATGCAAATTCCCTCCAGGATCGCTCGTGGTGAGTTTTTTCCTCGTGACGCGGGGTGGGTAGCCCCTGCCCTTCAAACCACGCGCACGGGCCAATGGAAGGAACTGGCGGTAGGAAGAAAATTTTGACTTCGACGAGCCGCCCAAATCATGCTCTACGGCGCGATATCGAGACATTTCAATATCGAGATACCGGCGTATCACGGTGTCGCAGTTCCATGAATCCACGAAATCGAGATAGCGTAATTTCACGGCATCACAGTTTCATAATGTCGAAGTGGTGTAACTTTGCAACATCCTGCAATCAAAACACCGAGATACGTCGATCCTGTAGAACTGAGCTATTGCACAACGATGGTATTTCAGTATGCGATTGCCTACCATCGCAATATCGCGATTTCACCAATCTGCGGAACCCGGCATGAAAAAACATCCCGAAGCTGACGCCCTCGCCACCCGGCTCGCGGCGGCGGCAAATCAACCGCCGGCCATCGTTCCCTTTCCGGTAGCCGCATCATCACCACTGGAAGTCCACACTCCGGCGCCGGCCGAATCGGAAGCCCGGCCGCCGGTTGCCGAAGAGCCAAGGCGAAGATCACGACGAAAGGCAAGATCGAGAGTACCGGCGGCAGAACAGCCGGAAGACGACACGGTCGCGATCAGCCTTCGTCCTCGCCGCGATG
Source organism: Bryobacteraceae bacterium (assembly GCA_030036985.1). Lineage (GTDB taxonomy): Bacteria > Acidobacteriota > Terriglobia > Bryobacterales > Bryobacteraceae > BOG-234. Next base: position 262 of record JASHSD010000963.1, on the reverse strand, counting down.
TCCTCACGCGGTATGTCCTAACGAGGCTCAGCCTCAGACCGACGAGATGTACATCGCGGGATTGAGGGATATCGGATAATCCAGAGATTGGCTCCGGTCGAGCTGGGAACTGGAAAGAGCAGTTCCGTTCATTGGACCGCCAAGCGGTGTTCGGTCCCGAAGAGCCGGTGTCAACCGGAGCCGCCCATGAGTATCCCACGAACCGTCGCCGAAGTGATTCGAGAGCACGTCAGCCTGGAGATCGAAGGCATTGACCGGATGT
>JASHSD010000962.1 GCA_030036985.1 Bryobacteraceae bacterium | reverse complement strand
CGTCCGATTTTCGTCCGCCGCATTCGAGCAGCATATTCACGGCGACAGCGACAGCGGTGCGCGCGATCAGCTTCTACATGCCGCCTGAGTTGCGGGCAGAGCGGGACGCATGCATTCTGCGGGCGCGGCGGTGGCTGGTTTCGACCCGGCCGGCTTCGACCGAGGATGCTTCGTTTCGATTAATGGGGCTGGTTTGGGCGGGCGCCACAAAGAAGGAAATCGCCGACGCGTCGCATGATTTGGCGGCGATGCGAACGCCGGGAAGCGGATGGCCGGAGTTGCCTGGATATCCGCCGGATGCCTACTCGACCGGCGAAGCGCTCTATGCATTGCATGAGGCGGGCATGGGGAACGCCGACGGGCTGCGTTTTCTTCTGTCGACGCAGGCCGCGGATGGCACCTGGCGCGTTCACACGCGTATGCTTTCTCCGGCCGATGTGAGTCCCAAGTATTTTGCCAGCGGTTTTCCGTATGGGAAAGACGAATATCTGTCTTACGCGGGAAGCGCCTGGGCTGTGATGGCGCTGCTGCAGGCGCTTCCGGGTCGCGAAGGAAACGGGCGTGTCGGGGCAGAACCCGGTCCGGCATGGATTCGCACCGCATTGTTCGGGTCGACGACAGAGCTTCGCGCTCTGCTCGATTCGGGACACGATCCGACGACGTTGCTCACGATGACCGTCACCGATCCCGATAAAGTCCGCTTGCTCCTGACCCGCGGCGCGCGAGTAACCCCGAAGGTTCTCGCAATCGCCGCCGCCTATCGAGGGATCGCGAACTCAATCGCGGTTCTGCTGGATGCCGGCGCCGATGCGAACAATGCGAAGGCGATGGAACATGCGTCCATGAGCGGCGACTTGGATGTCGTCAAGCTCCTGCTCTCGCGCGGCGCCGATCCCAATCCCGGTCTTTCGCAAGCTGTGACCTTCGGCTATCCCGACATTGTCCGCGCGCTGATCGCCGCCGGTGCATCGGTGAAGGGAACCGAAAGCTCCGGCATCAATCTGCTGCATTGGGCGGCGATTACGGACCGTCCGGAAGTCGTACCGGAGTTGGTGCAGGCCGGCGTTCCACTCAACGCCACGGACGATGTTCTATATACCCCGCTCATGTACGCGGCCACCATCGATTTCGGCGACGACCGCGTGTTGCGGGCGCTCCTGAAGGCGGGCGCCGACAAGAACATCCGCAACGACGAAGGACGCACGGCCCTTGAACAGGCGCGCCATTTCGATCACACGCGTTTGGCGGCAGATCTGCAATAACTACGCTTTCGCGCCCGCCGAGTTCAGGAATTTCGACCAGTCGCGCTGCTGACCGGGACGCCGATCGTCGCCCAGCATCATCCAGCCCGGATATTCGGGCGTGAGACGGCTGGCCGCGTCGAGTTCTTTCATATCCGTTTCGTCGAGTTTCACATCAATCGAGCCCAGATTGTCTTTCAACTGCGCCATGTTCTTCGCGCCGATAATGACGCTGGTGACGACGGGCTGATGCAGCAGCCACGCCAGCGCGATTTGCGGGACCGTGGCTTTATGCCGTTTTCCCACGGTGGCCATCGCATCGACGATGTTGTAGCCCTTTTCGAGATCCACAGGCGGGAAGTTGAATTTGGCGCGGCGGGCCTGGTCGTCGACGCCTCCGTTGCGCTTGAACTTGCCCGTCAGAAATCCGCCCGCGAGCGGACTCCACACCAGCAAACCCATTTTCTGGTCGGTGAGCATCGGCGCGATCTCGCGTTCCAGTTCGCGTCCGGCGAGAGAATAATACGCCTGCAATGTGATGAACTTCTCCAGATGGCCCAGGGCCGAAATGCCGAAGGCTTTCATAATCTGCCAGGCCGCGAGATTGGAACAACCGATGTACCGCACCTTGCCCTGGCGCACGAGATCGGTCAGAGCGCCGAGCGTTTCCTCGAGGGGAGTCAGTTTGTCGAAGCCGTGAATCTGATACAGGTCGATGTAATCCGTGTTCAGGCGATCCAGGCTGGCCTCGGCCTCGCGCATGATGTGCAGGCGCGAAAGCCCCACCTGATTGGCGCCCGGGCCCATGCGGCCGAAGACCTTGGTGGCCAGAACCACATCCTTGCGGCGCGTGCCGAGAGCCTTGCCCAGCAGGGACTCGGATTCTCCGGCCGCGTAAACATTCGCGGTATCGATGAAGTTGACGCCCTCTTCGAGCGAGGTGTCGACGAGCGTGCTGACGTCGTGCTGACGCAGTCCGCCGATGGTTTCAAAGAACGTGCCTGCGCCGCCGAACGTCATGGCGCCGAGGCAGATGCGGGAGACGAATACTCCGGTGTTTCCAAGTTGGCTGAATTCCATCGCTTTATTTTAATGTCGCCGCCGCCTGGCCGTATGCACAGTGCTGTCCGAATTGATACCCTGTTCGTAGCTATGCGACCCCTGTATGTATGCGCGGCGCTGCTCGCGGCCTTCGCCGCACCGCTGTTTTCACAAACCCCGAAGGTCATGATGCCGGAGGATCTGTTCCGGCGAAACATCGGCACGAAAGAATCGCAGCACAAACAATTCCCGCCGTTCAAAATCGTCGGCAACCTGTATTATGTGGGCACGGAGAGCCTTGCCTCTTTTCTCATCGTCACGCCCGCGGGCGACATCCTGATCAACAGCTGCTACGAAAAGGACGTGCCGACGATCAAAAATTCGGTGGAGAAGCTGGGTTTCCGTTTCTCCGATATCAAAATCCTGCTCGGCAGCCACGCGCACGCCGACCATATGGAAGGCGACGCACTGGTGAAGCAGCTGACCGGCGCCAGGCTCATGGTTATGGAGAAGGACATTCCCGGGTTGCTCAAGATCATGCCGGAAGGCAAGCCGCAGGTGGTGGATCGCGTATTGCAGGACAAGGCCGAGGTCAATTGGGGCGGCGTGTCGCTGATCGCTCGTCTCACGCCCGGCCACACGCCGGGCTGCACCACATGGACCACGAAGATTCAGGAGAACGGCAAATCTTACAACGTCGTGATCATCTGCAGCCTGGGCGTGAACCCCGGCTATCAACTGGTCAACAACAAACAAAACCCGCTGATCGCGGCCGAGTATACACGCACGTTCAAAGTGATGCGCAGCCTTCCCTGCGATATCCCGCTGGGGTCGCATCCGGCGATGTTCGACATGGCCGAGAAGTACGCGAAGATCGGGAAATCGGCGACCAATCCGTTTATCGATCCCGAGGGGTACATCAAGGAAATCGACGTCAACGAGCAGGCGTTTAATTTGCGCCGAGCGCAGCAACTGGAGGCGATTGAATCCTCTACTGCCGGGGCCTCGACTGCCCAGTAAGGTAACCAGAGCGCGCGCGGATACGCACGTTGGGGAATCGCGCGGCGGCGGCGGGCGTGAGTTCCACACGCAGTGAGCGCGCGGAGCCGCGTTGAGAGGCATCCGGCAGCGCGTAATACATGGCGTAGCCGCTGCGCAGGTAATGCACGGATTCGCGGAACGCCTCGCCGGGATTGCCCGCGACGATGGTGGCGCCTCCGGTTAGATCGACCAGTTGGTCGGTTCCTTTTTCGAGCATGTGCGCGGCTGGGCCGGGGTGGTCCATAATCAGTTCGCTCAATACAGCGTCTGAATTCCAGAGGTCATCGACGATCGGCATATTGTTTCCGCGCGGGCCGGGTTTGTCGGTGACGATCAGGATGCCCCGCTTGCGCCGCGTCGCAGGCTCGGAGCGGAAGCGCAACGCGGCTGCGTCGGCGGCCGGGTCCAGCTTCGACGGGCCGCTCGGGTGCAGGATCAGCGCGCGCAGAATAATGGCCCGATCAACCTCTTCAAGATTGCTCGAAAAGGGCAGAAGTTCGGTGCTGGCGGCACCGAACGCGCGCACGCAGACGCGGTCGTCGCGACGGAGTTCGTTGAAGCCGAATTGCGTGGCGCGCAGGAGTTCGAGAATTTTTCCGTCCATGCGGCCGCCGATGTCGAAGAGCAGGATGAGGTCGAGGGGTTCTACCTCGAAACTGAAGTTCACGATCTTTTGTTCAACTCCCTGATCGAGGATGCGGAAATCGTCTTTCGTCAGGCCGGGGATGACCGCGCCCGTGATATCGATCGCCTCGGCATCGACGCGAACGAGCGATACGCCGGAGTGGAAAACCACGTCGTCCTGCGGCGCGGCGAAGGCGACAGCAACGAGAGTGAACAGCAGGAGTGGGATTTTCATTTGGCTGGTGTGCAAAGCCGGGTCGCCTGGAAACCAGAACCGTCAATTGTGTAGTGGTTTTTGTATATCGTCGATTACAATTATCTTGACCGGCCCCTTCCGGGATTGAAGCCGGAGACCAAGTTGATCGCGTATGGCGGTGAATATTGACGGGCCACTGATAGCGGGAGCATCGCCGAGCGTATCGCCGCCCTGTGCATCCAAATCAAGCCCCCATTCAAGCTTAAAGTTGTAGACGCCAGTCAAGCCTGTTTGGTTCAATACGGGTCTACCCAAGCGGCGGGACAATTCCAGTGCGAGAGTTCGCATCGACACTGCTGTACCAGTGAGTTGAGTACGCCCCATGGCCAATCCCCGTTGGGAAGCGTCTCGCGTATTTGTTGCCTCCTGCAATTTGGAGCGACCATGATCCAGGGTGAGGGAAAATGTTTGGATGTCCCGGGTCTCAATGTGGTCTTTGAGGGCGAATCTTTGGACAAGTAACGACCGCAACCTCGCCGCCGCGTCGCTTTCATCACTGCCGTCTGTGCTGAGCGTCAGATTCAGTATCGGCTTTGGCCGACGCTCCTGGTCGGGTGGCTTCGCGTCGATGGCAAAGGTATCTCGCCCAATCCAGGCGGGTCCTGAGACCTGATAGTCACGAACGTCAAACGCCTCCTGGATTAACATTTTCGCTGTGACGCCGGTTGCTCGAAACGCTCCGCCCGGCAAGAAGCCCATCATTACCCGATTGTCAGTCGGACCGGTCGGTTTTATTGAAATAACCTCGAATGTAAGGTCTTCGCTGTTGGCAGGCTGTGCCAGGCTGTTGCTTGCGACGAGCATAATCGCCAACACGCCGCTTAATAGCAGGTACTCTCGTCGGGTATTGTTCCTCGATTCCGGACTTCTGATCTCGACAAACATGGCGTTACAAACCTCCACCGAAAGGCGTTCCAGTGTCCTGTCACTCCTGGTATCTGATGGTACGGCAAGCGCCGAGATGAGTCTCGGCGCGGCAAGCACGAGTGTTTGCGCCACTTATCCAGCACGGGACAGAGCGCTGACACGCGCTCCCGGCAGAATGATGCCGACCAGATTCAAAGGATCGGCCGGGGCGACTTCGATTGCGACATCATCGTCGTTGTGTGCGCGCCGCACCGCCCGCAGCAGGTCGATGGCTTCGGGCCGCGCGAATTGTTCGCCGGTGAATCCCTGCACGAAACGGCCGCCGCGGATTTCGCCCTGCGCTTCCATGCGGCGCAGCACCGGCAGCAGATCGCGCCATGGTGGCGATACCGTTTCGCGCGCGAGCAGATCGCGGAAGAGCACGCCCCAGCGGAGCAGAAGCTGTTCGGCGAAGCGTTTGGTGCGATCGTCCGGCGCGATCACGACGGCCGAGCGGGTCACGAGCGCCCAGCGTCCCGCTGCGTGACGCGGACGCGCGCGCATGCCCCGGCCTTCGCCGCGGCGGCGTTTGGGATCGATCAGAGCGCGCAGATTTTCGAAGCCGTCAGCGGTGACGAGGCCACCCGCCGTCAGTTCCCACAATGCGTCTTCCACTTCGCTGGGCAGGCGTTTGGTGTCGCGGACCAGATCGGTAAAGAAGGACGCGCCGCGGGCGGCGAGGGAGTCGTAAACTTCGCGCGCGGCATGAGAGAGGCCGACGGTTTCGACGAGTCCGAAGGAGGGATCGATCAGCCAGTCGGTATCCTCGCGCTGGAAAAACGAGATGGGCGCGATGCGGGTGGGACGGACGTGCCGTTCGGCATCAGCCAGTGCGGGATGCGGCGATAAGCGCGCCCAAGCCACTTCGCCGGAGAGGCAGAGGTCGTCGAGATTTTCCGGCTCGTATTCGGCGATGCGGCGTTTCAGTACGCTCTCTTCCCAGGCCGCCGCGGGGATTTCGAAGCCCTGGAGCTGGCGCACGATCTGCAGCGCGCCGTCGGCGCCGTGCAGTTGCGTGTTGGGCGCGACATGCTGCCAGCGCAACAGGAATTGGTGGAACTGCGCGGCGGTGACCGGCGCGATCTCACGGCGCAGACGGCCGAGGGTCAGATGATGAATGCGCGCGAGAATGCGACGGTTGCACCACTCGATTTCGTCCGGCGCTTTCGAGCGATAGTGACCCTGGAAAATCTGGCCCTGCGATTCGAGCGTGCCGAGCGCGATGCGGACGTCGCCGGGATCCAGCGCGAGTCTGTCTGCCAGCGCTGTGGCCGTGATCGGACCGAGACACTCCATCCAGCCGCGCACCGTCGCAACTGTGTCGTCGATGACGTCGCGGCGTTCGGTTGCAATCCAAAATTCCTTGCCGCCGCGCAGCAGTGTGAATGCGCGGCCCGATTCGGCGAGTTCCGAAAACCAGTGCCGCCACTCCGGAATCTCCGGGCCCGCGATGAATGTGAGTAGCGCGTCGTGCAATTCATCGGCATCGCGCGGGTCCGGCCAGACTTCGGCGGCCACTTCGTCGATCGCCGCGGGATCGAGAATGCCTTCGGCGACATCCGTGCGCGTGGAGCCGCGAAGCTGCACGGCGCGGGCGCGGCGTTCCTCCAGCGGCGCGTCGTCGAGATAGGCGTAGGGATTCGCGTTGAGGATCTCGTGCGAGAAGACGGACGGCAATGGATTCTCGACGGCGATTCTGCGGATTTCGCCGGTTTCGAGTTTTTCCAGCACCAGCTTCAGGCCATCCACGTCCATGGCTTCGTACAGGCAGTTCGAGATGGTTTCGTTGACGAGCGGATGGTCGGGAATGCGGATCGGGCCGGTGAGATTTTCGGCGCAGGCGACTTGGTCGGGGAAGACGGAAGCCAGGAGGTCGTCGGCGCGCATGCGCTGGATGGGCGCGGGAACTTTGGTCCCGCCGCGGAAACGCGGGATGGTGAGCGCGCGGCTCGCGTTCCAGCGCCAGCGCACGGTGAACATGGGCGCGGTGAGCAGGGCTTCGCGCAGCACGTCCTCAACTGTGGAGGCGCGCAGAAATTCGAATACGGTTTCGAGCGGGAAGGCGTGCTGCTCGGCGAGCGAAATGACGATGCCGTTGTCGGTGGCGGCGGCCTGCAGCTCGAAATTGAACGTGCGGCAGAAGCGTTTGCGCAGCGCGAGACCCCATGCGCGGTTGATGCGGGCGCCGAAGGGAGCATGGAGGAGCAACTGCATGCCGCCCGATTCGTCGAAGAAGCGCTCGGCGACTACGGCTTCGCTCGCGGGCAATGTTCCGAGCGATGCGGCGCCGGCTCGGACGTAGGCGACGGCCTGTTTCAGTCCGGCGTCGTTCAGCAGGTTCGCGCATTCTTCCGGCGACGAGAGCAGCTTCTCCCGCACCCGCGATACGGCCGCGGATAGTTCCGCCGAGCGGCCCGGCGCTTCGCCCAGCCAGAACGGCAGGGACGGCTTCGCGCCGTGCGCGTCTTCCACACGCACCTGCCCCTGGCCCACATGCCGGATGCGCCAGGATTGGGTTCCCAAGAGGAACACATCGCCGGTCAGGCTTTCGACGGCGAAATCCTCGTCGAGCGTGCCGACCATGCGGCCTTCGGGTTCGGCGATTACCGCGTAGGCCGCGCTGTCCGGGATGGCGCCGCCGGATGTGATTGCCGCGAGTTTCGCGCCGCGGCGGCCGCGCAGGCGATGATTGACGCTGTCGCGATGCAGCAGGGCGCCGCTGCGTCCGCGCGAGGTGGCGATGCCTTCCGACATCATGGCGACGACGGATTCGAAATCGGCGCGCGAGAGATTGCGGTACGGGTACGCGGTTCGGATCAGATCGTAGAGCTTCTGTTCGTTCCACGTTTCGCAGGAAGTTTCGGCGACGATCTGCTGCGCCAGAATGTCGAGCGCGTTTTGCGGGATTTCGATTCGCTCCAGATCGCCGCTGCGCACGGCGTAGACGATGGCCGCGCATTCGATCAGTTCGTCGCGCGTGGTGGGGAAAAAGATGCCGCGCGGTTTCGCGCCAACCCAGTGTCCGGAACGCCCGACGCGCTGAAGCGTGACGGCGATGGATCGGGGCGAGCCGATCTGGATGGCGAGATCGACCGTGCCGATGTCGATGCCGAGTTCGAGCGAAGCTGTCGCCACCACCGCGCGCAACTCGCCGTTTTTCAGGCGCGATTCGGCATCGTGGCGCATGGCTCGCGAGAGGCTTCCGTGATGCGGCAGGACGGCGTTGGGACCGAGACGTTCGGCGAGCGCATGCGCCACGCGCTCCGAGAGGCGGCGCGTGTTGACGAAGATCAGCGTCGTGCGCTCGCGCAGGATGTGGGCGGCGAGGCGGTCGTAGATCTCCTCCCACATTTCGCTGGTGGCGACGGCGCCGAGTTCGTCGTTGGGAACCTCGATGTCGAGATCCATTTCGCGGCGATGGCCGATATTGACGATGGATGTTTCGGGCGCGAGATAGGAGGCGACTTCTTCGATCGGACGCACCGTTGCGGAAAGGCCGATCCGCTGCGGGAGAACGGCTGCGACCGCGTTCAGGCGCGCGAGAGTGAGGGCGAGATGAGAGCCGCGCTTGTCGTCGGCGACGGCGTGGATTTCATCGACGATGACGGTGCGCACGGTGCGCAGCATGGCGCGCGATTTTTCGGCGGTCAGCAGGATGAACAGGGATTCGGGCGTGGTGACGAGAACGTGCGGCGCTTCCTTGAGCATGCGGCGGCGATCGGCCGCGGGGGTGTCGCCGGTGCGGACCGCGGTGGTGATGGGCGCGAGGGGCACGCCGCGCAGGGTGGCCAGTTCCGCGATTTCGGCGAGGGGCGCTTCGAGGTTGCGGCGGATGTCGTTCGAAAGAGCTTTGAGGGGCGAGACGTAGACGACCTGCGTTTCGGCGGGGAGGGCGTTGGCGCGCGCGGCACGAACGAGGCGGTCGAGACAGATCAGAAACGCGGCCAGGGTTTTGCCGGAGCCGGTGGGCGCGGAGATCAGGACGTTTCGGCCTGTGCGAATGCGGCTCCAGCCTTCGATCTGGGGTTCCGTCGGATGGCCGAAACGGTGGGCGAACCATTCGGCTACGAGGGGATCGAAATGCGACAGGGGCATGGCGGAAGAGGCTTGAATGGGCCTGTTTCGATTATCGCGTGAAGGGTTAGACTGAAGTCGATGGGTACTCACGGCATTCGATATGTGTCCGATGAGGAAGGCCGGCCGGTAGAAGTCATCGTGCCGATCGAACTATGGCGCGAAATCGAATCCGAACGCGAGACCGCGTACCTGCTTCAGTCCGATGCGATGAAGCGCCGATTGCTCGAGGCGCTCGGGCGCGATTCCGGTATTCCGCTGGACGAAGCTCTTGAGAAGCTTGGAATTTGATCCGTCGGCCTTTGAGGATCTGACGTGGTGGATCGTCGTGCAGCTGATTCGCGATTTGCAACGAGACCCGTTCGGCGGGATCGGCAAGCCCGAACCGCTTCGGCGCAGCTTGGCCGGCTGCTGGTCGCGCCGGATCGATTAAGAGCACCGGCTCGTCTACGCGGTCAGCCGCGACAAAATCAGGATTCTCGCTTGCCGTTATCATTACGGTCAGTGGTGTCCGGCCCCACGTAATGCTCTACGGTAAGGCAGGCGCCGAGATGAGTCTCGGCGCGGCAAGCACGAGTGCTTGCGCCACGATGAGGAGGGGCCGCGGGGTCGGCGTGAGCCGGCGATTGGTCATTCGCAAAAACGAACTCCTCAGTCGCGGCGGCCTGCGCGGCGGCGCGGACGGCGGGCACGAGTTCGGCCTGGAGTTCGCGCAGACGGTCCCAGGCTTCCTTCAAGACCCGGTTCAGGCGCTGTTCGTAGAGGGTGAGGTTGGCGAAGGCCTTGGTGTTGTCGCGGAAAGTACGCGCGGCCATGACGGCGGCGTTGACTTCGGGGTGACCGAGATTGATTTCCGGGCGCCCCTCAAGGCGATCGAGGACGAACAGGCCTTCTTCGAGGGAGCGGACGCGGTTGAGGCGCCATTGGGTATCACAGATGGTCTGCGCCCATTGCTTCTCGGCGAGAGTGCGGGGCGCGAGATCGGCCATGAGCTCGTCGCAGAAGGCGCGCCAGGCGTCCATGTCTTCCCAGGGCATGACGACGACACGCCCGGTGAGGCCGTGGCGAAGCGCGTTGTGGCTGGATTTGCGTTTGCCTTCGGGGGTGCGGGGTCCGGTGGCGTGCGAGGTTCGGGGGGATTCGGCCGGCGACATATGT
>JASHSD010000961.1 GCA_030036985.1 Bryobacteraceae bacterium | reverse complement strand
GGCGAAGCGCGCTTCTCCCATCTCGCGTGCTCGGCCGCCGTCGTAAGCGCGGCCCTGGCTCGGAGATCGTCCATATAGCGCAGGCGGAATTCGATCGGATCCGCTCCGATCCCAGCTGCGATTTCGTCCATGAACGATTCGCCCGCGAAGGTTCCCGCCGGCCCGTTGGGGTCGCGCAGCTGCATGGTGCGGAGCGGCGATGAAGCCGCATAGAACGGCGCGATGATATGTCCCACCGAATGAATATTCGGGAACGAATAGTTCGCCGTATCGGCGCCATACTGCACGAATTCGTCTCCTCCCGTGGTATTGGCGATGCCGATCAACTGCGCCGCCAGCATGTTGCCGGCGCTGTTCGGCTGCGGCAGGATCTCGGTCCCCGAAAGGCAGCGCGACGTCATCTGCAGCGCGGTGACCGCGCCCTGCGCGTCGAGTCCCGCGGCGAGATCGATCATGACGGGCGGGCCTTTGCCGCCCCACTGAGTCATATCCGCGCGGGTCCACTGCACGCGCACGGGCTTGCCGACGGCCTGCGAAAGCAGCACTGCGTCCGCCGCTGTGTCTTCGTAACCGGCGCGGCCGTAGGAGCCGGCGTCTTCCACCCAGATCACGCGCACGCGATCCTCCGGCACTTTAAGCATTTGGGCGATGCCCTGCCGCAGCGCGTGCGGTTTCTGCGCGCCGCACCAGACGGTGGTCACGCCGCCGGCGCGGTAATCGGCGACGGCGCAACCGGGTCCCATGGTGGAGTGCGCCTGGAAGGGCCATTCGTAAATGGCTTCGAATTTTCGAGCGGCCCCGGCCATAGCCGCCGCAGCGTCGCCCTTCTTCATGCCCTCACGCGTGGATTTCGGCGTGGCCGCGCGCATGTGGTCGTAGACGTTTTCGGGAAAGACCGGGCCGGGGCTGTTCCAGGTCACCTTGAGCGCCCTGGCGGCGCGAACTGCGCCCCATTCGCTCGCGGCCACCACGCCCACGAAATTCTCTTTTACGACGACCTTCGCGCCCGGCGCCGAAGCTTCGTCGACGCTCACCAGCGTCGCGCCCGCCGTGGACGGGCGGATTACGCGTCCATGCATCATCCCGTCGACGCGAACGTCAACGGAAAAAACGGACTTCCCGAAAAACTTCGGGGCCAAATCGAGGCGCGGAACGGCTTGGCCGACGATCGAGTAAGTGGACGGGTCCTTCGGCTTGCCTTGGCCTACGACGTTCAGGCCAAACCCGGCGCCCGAGACTTTCAGAGCGTCGTGGAATTCGCCGCCGCCCGCGAGATCGCCGTAAGCGATGCTCTTCGACGGATCGGCTTTCGCACTGACCACACCATTCCTGACCTGGAGTTGATCCGCCGGGACTCCGAGCTTGCCCGAGGCCATCTGCACGAGCAGGAAGCGCGCGGTCGCGGCGGCGTTGCGCATGGGTCTCGCGCCGTTCGCGATGGAAGTGCTGCCGCCGACGCCGCCCTGATCGGGAGTAGACGCCGTATCGCCCATGATCAGTTCGATGGCGCTGAGCGGCACATCGAGTTCTTCGGCCACGATCTGGCTCAGGCTGGTGCGGACGCCCATGCCGATATCGACCTTGCCCGTGAAAACCTTGATCGCGCCGGCCTTTTCGATGCGCAGCCAGGAATCGAGCTGTCCGGCCGCGGGCGTGGGCGCTGTATCGGCGGCGAAGAGGCGCGGGGCGATGGCGGAATCGGCCATGCTGAAACCGATCAGCAGCCCGGCACTCGATTTGACGAAGTCTCTGCGTGAGGTCGGCATCTTCATGCCCTCCCTTTCGCTTCCGACGCACGGCGGACCGCGTTCAACACGCCAACGTGGCTGCCGCAGCGGCAGACCAGGCCTTCGAAGGCGGCCGTCATCTGTGCTTCGGTCGGATGCGGATGTTTGTCGAGGAGCGCCTTCGCGCTCAACACCCAGCCGTTCATGCAGTAGCCGCATTGAGCGGCCTGTTCCGCGATGAAGGCGGTCTGGATGGGATGCGGATGCTCCGGTGTGCCGATGCCTTCGAGCGTCACGATGTCGCGGCCGACGGCCCGCGTCACCGGGAACATGCAGGAGCGCGTGGGGACGTTGTTTACGAGCACCGTGCAGGCGCCGCACTGGCCGAGTCCGCAGCCGAAGCGCGGATTGTTCATCGCCAGGTTATCCCGCAGGGCGTAAAGAAGCGGACATTCGGGATCGACGTCGTTCAGGACGTGGGTTTTGCCGTTTACCTTGAGGGTTGCTCGCATGGGTCAGCCTCCGCACAGGCTGATGCCCGTGCCGTTATTCCATAAGCTTATTACTTTCCGCTCGGCATGGCGATTATTCGGCTGGCAGCATGTTTGGTCGCCCGTTACAAGCACATCAATGCCGTTGTCTTCCGCCACTCGAAGCAATTCGCCGTTCTTCAGGCGGCCCAGCCCATGTGGGCGGCAGTGACCACCTCGTGACGCCCCAGGAGTTTGCGCAAAGCGTGGTCAAGATTCTCATCGAGCAACACCTTCACGCAACACCTTCACGGGCGGCAATGCTCACATTCGTCGTGTGCAAATTCGATGAGGCGTGTAATCCGGGCGCGGGAAAGAGTAGGAAATCCTTCGCAAAGCTCCTCGATCGTTTCGCCAAGCTCGTAGCTGCCGACAATAGCCTCGGGCATAATGCGCGTGCCGCGCACGATGGGCCGTCCCGATACCTTGCCGGGCACTCGTTCGATCAGTTCGCACCGCATCCAGTCGATATCCGAAGCTGTTTCGATGCTTGCCATAATTCGTGTCTGTATCTTTAAAGTAAACCCGACGGCCCCCAGCGGTGATCCGACCTGGAATGGCTTCTGAGGAACACGCGCAAAACGGGTCGCGTCCGCGCCGCAGGAATGACGAGTTCCTCCGCTCGATTGCGGCGCTGGACAGCGCCCTTTGCGCTCCCTTGCGGGCGCGGCTCGGAAAGCCGTGGCGCGGCAAGGCCCGTTCTCGCGGCAAGGCCCGTCCTTAAATGCTTATGTGAGAGCAGAGGCATGGCGATAATTACAATGAAATCCTGCAGAAAGTGCATTCCGCCACAGAAAATACGCAATCAGGCTTACCAAAGCCAGGTCGCGGAGCATGGTGGCGATAGCGATCAGGTCGAACAGTCGCGGTTCCGTTGCGGACCGCGGAAAACGACGCCACCATCGGCGGAAAAATCAGAAAGACAAATACCGCAACCTCGGCGAGCTGAGTCTTTTTCCCGATGGCGTATCGGTCGGGCAACTTTAATAATTTGAGCAGATTTCCTTCCAGATTTAATTCGGAAAATTGGTCCGTGACGTGCCCAATCATCCGCGGCGGGCGCCCATGAACGCTTGCGCGCCGGCCACAGGAAAGAAGGAACAAGACCATGAAAATCGCTATCATCGCGCTGGCGTTCGCGCCGGCCCTGCTCCTCGCTGAGGGTTCAACCAGCGTGGACATGAATCGGATAACGCACGCAACCGATGTGCTTCAGGCCATTGAGAATGCGCCGAACGGCATTCCCAGAGACATTGTGGACAGAGCGCAGTGCGTCGGCATCATTCCGGGCGTGAAAAAAGCCGGATTTATTTTCGGAGCCAAATACGGCAAAGGGATACTTGTCTGCCGAACCGCTACCGGTTGGAGCGGACCTTCGACGGTAGTCGTCAGCGGCGGCAGTGTCGGATTTCAGATCGGCGCCGGGGAAACCGACCTTGTATTCGTAGTGCAAAACAGAGCCGGGGAACACAAACTGATGCAGGACAAGTTCACCTTTGACGCCAGCGCCGGCGCCATGGCGGGTCCTGTGGGACACACGGGCTCCGCGGAAACCGATGCCCAGCTGCATGCGGAGATTCTATCCTGGTCGCGTTCGCGCGGACTGTTTGCGGGAGTCGATCTGGGCGGGGCTTCGCTTGCACCAGACAACGGCGCTAATCGGCGGATCTACGGCCGCCCCGTGACAGAGCGTGAGATTCTGACGGGCGCGGTCCCTGCGCCTGCCGTGGCCAACGCGCTGTATGCCGAGTTGGGTCACTATCCGCTCAACGCGAGCCGCTGACGCAGGCCGGTCGAGTATGGACACGGTTCTCCAGACCCGAACCAGGTCTCACACGTTTTTCCGGCGGGTGGTGAGCGCCGCCAGACTCGACCCGTGGATTTACCGCGAGGTTGAGTTTGGGGGAGCCGCCTTGTTTCAATCGGTCCTCGTGGTCGCGCTGGCGAGCGCGGGGATATGGATCGGAATCACCGGCCACGTGCGCCCGCTGCCCCTGCTTCTGCTGGCGTGCGCGGCCGGTATTGCCGCCTGGATCATATGGGTGGGATTGGCTTTCGCGATCGGCGGGATACTGTTCGGCGCTCCCGAAAACGGGACCACGTGGGCCC
>JASHSD010000960.1 GCA_030036985.1 Bryobacteraceae bacterium | reverse complement strand
CCAACAGCTTCGGCCTGCAGTTCGGGCAGAACTTCAGCGGGACCTTGACCAAAAGGCTCACCGCCTGGCGGTAGCCGCGGATGGACGACCACTTCGCGAATGGGAGGAAATCCTACGGGACTCACCGGGGCTGGCGGAGTTTTTCGATCGAGAGAGCAGTACCTCGCACCGCGCGGACGAGTGGAAGCAACAGATGTGGGAACTCAATGTCGGTGGCGCCCGAAAACTGGGCCATTTTGGCGCCGCTGAACGGACCAGCGGCGTGGTTACGGAATGACCATCGGCGGGGCGAAAGCAGCCATATCGGAAGATGAACTCCGGTCAGGCTGCGGGTTGTTCCTGGACCCTGCCTTTTTCAGCGCGCCAGGACTTGCCTTTCAGCTTGAGGATGATGGCGCCTTCGACGAGGCGATCGAGGAAGGCCATGGCGAGCGGTCCGTCGGACAGGTAATCGCCCCATTTCTCAAAGTCCACGTTGGTCACGAGAGCGGTCGAGCGTTTCTGATTCCGCGCGGCGATGATCTTGTAGAGCAGATGAGCCGCTTCCGGACATTCCGTGCGTTCGATCTTGTCAAACCCGAATTCATCGATAATCAACCAGTCGGGACTGGCGTAACGCCGCAGTCGCGCCGGCAGAGTCTTGTCGGCCAGCGAAGCCGTGAGATCGGCGAGCAAGGCGGATGAAGTCCGGTAGCTCACGCGGTAACCGTGGGCGCAAGCCCTCCGGCCCAGCGCCTGAATCATATGACTCTTGCCGATGCCGCTCCACCCCACCATCACCAGATTGGTTTTGCGGCGGATGAAGTCGCCGGTCGCCAGTTCCTCCATCTGGATGCGGTCGAAGGTCTTGGGATTGAAGCTCCAGTCGAAACCTTCCAGCGTCTTCTCCTCGGCGAAACGCGCCTCATGGATGCGGCGCGCCACGGCGCGTTCGCGGCGCCCGGCGGCTTCCGAGCCGAGCAGACGGTCGAGAAAGCTCAGGTGCGAGCAGCCCTCTTTTTCGGCCCGCGTGAGCAGATCGTCCAGCGCCGCGGCCGCCACCGGAATGCGCAGCGCCGCGAAATGACTCAGACAGCGGTCACGCAACTGAGTCGCCGGGTCCGGCGTCGTCTTCGTTTTCCCGTTCTTCATCGTCTTTCCCGCTCTCTTTCAGCAACAGCTGATATTCGGAGGTCGGTCGCGGCGCGAGGGGGATCTGGCTCAACATCAGATTCAGCTGCTCGCGCGCCTCAAAGGTCAGCGATTCCGCCGCCGAACAGCCCGTTCCAGTGCGCGCGCCAGATCCTCGCGCCGGTAAATCGTCAGCAGATTCAGAACGCGCGCGGCTTCGTCTTTACCGTTGCGCCGCGCGCTGAGCAACTGGTCGAAGAATATCGCTCCTTCGGCTCCGAATTCGGCGAAACGCGCGCGCAGCAACTCTCGCCTCTGCGATGGATCGCGTCCCGGAGCATGCGCGGCCAGTGTGCGCCGCTGCCCGGTGGCGCCGGACGGGAACAGCTCATGGCGGGCGATCTCGCGGATCTCCGGGCCGTAAACGATCAGCTCGGTTTCGGTGACGCGCACCGGCAGCAACTCTCCGATGCGCTGCCAGGGCACGGAATAGAAGTTCTGCAGATAAGCCACGTGCCCTTCCTGATCCACCGTGCGGTAGAGGACCTGCGCGGTGTCGTAGCGCTGAGCGGGCAGAGTCAGCAGATGCGCCTTCTCTTCTTCGAACAAATCGATGGGCCGCCGCCTGGTTTCGCGATGTACGCGGATGTCGGCGGTATCGGTCAGCCAGCGCCGCGCAATCTCGTTGAGGTGCTCCAGCGACGTGAAGGTGCGGCCGTTCAGAAGGTTGGATTCAAGATAGTGAAATGGTCGCTCAACCTTACCCTTCGTTTGCGGACGACGCGGCCTGCATGCCCATGGCTGAAAGCCATAGTGAGTGGCAAAGGCGAGGAAACGGGTGTTGTAGATGGGCTGGCCGCCATCGTAGCTGGTGACAACCACCTTCATGTTGTCGTAGAGACAGATGGCCGCCAGACCCTGAAAGTATTCAAAGGCGCGGGCGTGTTCGCGGATGGTGGTGAGGAAATCCTGCGTTTCGACGAAACGCAGATACTGGCGGCGCGAATAACTCAGAACGTAACTGAAGGCATGCACGCGGCGCCGGCCTTCGGCTGAGAAGGCGATGTCGTAGGTCGAATAATCCATCTGCGCCTGCGCGCCAAGCGCGGTCTCGAAGCGCCGCACGGGCGGCTTCGGGGTGCGTGGCCGCGCGGTCTGAAGGTATTCCTTGACGACGCCGTAACGGCCCGCGAAGCCCAGCCTGCGGAGCTCCTCATGCAGGCGCACCCCGGTAAGATTCGGGTAACGTTCGAGCAGTTGAGCGATCTGTTCTCGGTAGGGGTCGAGCAGGCTCGGCTTGCGCGCCGGAGCGGCCGGCGTTTCCGAATCTCTTTGCCGCCTGTGTTCGCGCAGCGTCTGAGCCACGCCCTTGCGATCCACTCCCGTCATCTGCGCGATGGCGCGCTGCGAAGCGCCGCCGTAATGCAGGCGCACAATCTCATTGCGTGTGCGCTCGTTCATGCGGCCGTCTTCATCTCGCTCACCAGATCCCGGCTCAGCGCCCCCACCGAAGCCGCGTCGCGGGCCAGCTTTTCGAAGCGCGGCGCCAGCAGGGCGCGATCTTCCGGCGTGAGGCCCGCGCGCCCGTGATGCGCCAGCCACACCTCCATGCGGCCCAGCACATCGAGCAGCAGTCCGATGCGTTTCCACACCTGATTGCCCGCCTCGCTCAGCCGCGGATCGCGACCGGCGTGAGGCGCGCCGTGCGCCTGCGTCAGGGCTTCGCGCGGGTGCGCCAGAATGTACTGCTGCTGGGCGCGATCTTTCGAGCCGATCCAAAGATCGACCACGCCCGCCAGTTCCGCCCCGGACAGGGCTTCGCGCCGGGCGGCGGCGAGCACTTCAGCCTGGTTGCCCTGCGGCAACCGCACGATATGCCGCGCGGAGGTGGGCGATAACAGGCCCACGCGCAGATCCTCGCGCGCTTCGGCGCCGAGCCGCTCGATCAGAGCGAGGCGCCGGCAAACCCAGCTCTTGTGCCGGCCCAGCAACTCGGCCGTTTCCACCTGGGTCATGCCGTCTTCGCGCACCAGCGCGTGAACGATCCACGCCTCTTCCAGTTCGCGCGTGCGGCCGCCGGCGCGGTTGAGTCCGTAGATGGCGGCTTTGGCGCTGCGCTCGTCGGCTTCCATCAGGCGCGCCGCGAGATGAGTGACCTGTTTGAGCGAACGC
>JASHSD010000083.1 GCA_030036985.1 Bryobacteraceae bacterium | reverse complement strand
GAATTTGGCCGACCCCGACGGCACAACCTGCGTGTTCCCGGCAATCAAAGGCGTCTGGCCGCCGATCGACAGGCTCAGGCCAACCTCCGCCGCCGGATGGGTCTCGCGGCTCAGCACCAGACCGCTCAATTCCAACTCCGAACCGCTCCACGGATCGACGGCGAGCGGCGCTTCAACTTTGCCGAAGCTTGAAGCCGCCTGGCCGCTCTGACCGAACGCCATGGTGAATTTGTACCGGCCGGGCGCGATGCGGAATTCCTTCTCGTAGTGCAGAGGCTCGGCTTTCCACGCCGCGATCTGCGCCTCGTTGTCGAAATCGAACTTCAGCACGTCGCTGAAGCGCGCGCGGACGCCTGCACCATCAGAGGCGATGCCGAGCAGATCGATCTCCGCGTGCAGTTTGCCTTTTTCGCGTTCGAACTTCAACGCGCCCGGCGTGATGTCCATCGCCACGTCGACGCGAGCCACGTTGGGCGCCACATAGAAGTACGGCAGCTGCATGGAAGCGGCCATGTCGCCCGAATCCGCGGCCGCCGCGCGCTTTTCCAGATCCTGCCCCATTGGTGTGCCCGCGAGAAGATCCTGCGCCTTCGCCGTGCAGTAACTGCCGCGCGCGCGCACCCTGGTTGCGGGCCGGTCGACCTTGACGCGCAGCGTGTGACACGACCCTTCTTTCGAATCGGGAGGGTTGAAGGTGAGCGCGTAGTATTCATTCTCTTCGGCGCCGACTTCCTGCAAACCGCCCGGCAGATCGTTCGAATTCGTGATGAGAAATCCTCCCGTGCGATTCGCCAGATCGAGCAGCATCTGCCGGCTCGCGGCTCCGGTATCGATGGCGACAGCCGAGCCTGCATCCTCCGAATCGCCCTGCGGACCATTCGGCCCTCGTCTGCCCGCGCGCGGATTGGCGGGCATGGCGCTCCCTCCGTCGGCAGCGGTCTGAATAGAGACGGGGCGAACATCGACGGGATAAACGGACACGGCGGATCTGTTGCAGGCTTCGATTGCATCCTTCAGATCCGACCTCTCGACCGACGAAGACGACAGTTTGCCGGTGAACAAGACGATGATCTTGCGCCCGGGCAGCACGCCCAGGCTGTCCGCGAGCGTGCGCAGAGAGCGCAGCATGTAGCGCGCGCCGGTATCGTCGATTGCCGCGCCCCTTCGCCTGCCGATAGGTTCGTCCTGGGCGATGCGGGAGGCGGGTTCGGGAATCGCGTCCTTCAGGCGGCCGGCGTTGTCGCTGAAATTCTGCGCGATATGCAGCGCGCCGTCGTAAGCCACTACGGCTATTCTGCGGCTGGGACCGGCTTCGGCATCGATGAAGGCGGATGCGGCCCGGCGCGCGGACCCCTGATCCTGGATCGGCATGCTGCTCGCGTCGAAGAAGAGCACGAGCGATCGCGGCTGAGAGGCCGTCTGCGAAGATTCGAAGGCGAAGCTTGCGAGAGGCTGCTCCTTGCCGTCCTGAAAGACGTGAAAATCTTTGGCTGTGAGGTCGCGAACGTAGTTGCCCTTTTTGCCGGTGACGATGGCATCCACCAGGACAACGCGCGTCTCGCTGCGGATCACCGGGCTCTGCTGGGCGGGCGCTATCACTGCGAGGCAGAGGACGAAAACCAGCGCTCTCATGGAATAACGACACCTCCGTTTCGCGCGGCCATGTTCTGCCCTTCGCCGTCGCGCACCACTACCCGCACGACGTAACGTCCCGGGGTAACTTGGAACGTCTCCTCCACCACAATGCCGGAGCGCTCGACCGATGCGAGGCTCTGGTCGCGCAGATGCAGCGAAATGACGCGCTGCATGCCCGAAATGTAGTTGCCGTTGGCGTCGAATAGTCCGGCCACGACGGTCACGGTATCGTTGTTTCGGTCGTCGGCTTTGCGAAAGCGCAGGGCTTCGGCGTTGAGGCGGGTGGACACCGTCAATTCGGCCTTCTCATCGCTCGGCTTGAAGAATTCAGTCTGCAGATCCAGGGGAATGCCGGTCATTTCATCGCGCGAGAACACGGCATCGGAGATTTCTTCCTTCGCCGCCTCGGCCGAATCCACCGCGTGCCGGGGCGCCCAATAGCCGTGGCGCACCTGCAGGCTCGCGTTGGCGACGCCGCGGAGCGTGATTTTCAACGGATGATAGCTGCCGTCCGATTTCAGATCCTGCGGAGAGAAGCCGAGCACATAGAGATACTCGGGTCGGGCCGCCAGTTGGTTCATTCCCTCCTTGAGACCGTTGTCGTCATGAAAGAACCTGCCGCCGGTGCCGTCGGCCAGTTCCCCGAGAACGTCGTCGGCAGCTGACGCGGCGGCGATATCGGTCTGGGTCAAATACCCGCCCAAGGTCGACGCGTATGCATGGCTGTCCGAGTCCTGCATCAGGGTGTAAACGCCGCGCATGTCGATGGTGTTGACGGCAACGTCGGCGCGCAGAGCGGTGTCGAGAACGTCGTATTCGTCGCCGCGGTGATCGAAGGTAATCAGAAATCCGGGCGAGACCACAACCAGATTGCGGCTGCCGGGCATGACGGCGAGCCTGCGGATCACATCCTTCACCGCGCCGAGCGAGAGCACCGTTTCGTGGTCATAGTAAGTCAGAGCCTGGCGGAGGGTGACCCGGACCTGCTGGATCACTTGTATCGCCGTAACCGCCGAGGCGCACTGTTCCGCCTCAGTCACGACCGCGGTCAGTGTCTGATCCGCCTGGCCGTTGTTGATGAGCGCCGCGATTTGCTGATCAGTGAACAAATAGCCCGAGAAGTAGAGGAGCTTGTTGACCAGCACATCGGCCACGTAGTAGCTGACCGGAGGGCAATCCTGTTGCGGGTCGGGTCCGCTGGTCCAGGGCTGGACGCTGTTAACGGCCTTGTGCAGCTTCGCGAGGTCGTTGGTGAAATCGGAGAGGACAATGCCGCTGGTGGTGAATACGGCGGCGCGGGTATTGGCGTCGAGCGATTCGTCCAGATGCCGGTTGACGGCCTGCATGGACTGCAGGAGATCGGCACGCTTGAGATGCACGTCGTCGAAGAGATAGGCGACGTAGCGATCGGGCAGCGTAGGCTGCGCGGACACGGCCGTGGCGCCGGGCTGCGCGCTTGCGGCATCGGCTTTAGCGATGGTTACCGGACGTTGAGATTTTTCGACAGTGAATTTTGTAATGACCTGCAGCTTGCCTTTATCGAATAGCTGGAAATCTTCTTTCTTCAGATCGCCGATGGCGCGGCCTTCGCGATCGCGCACCACCACGGGAACCGAGACCAGATTGACCCGGCTGCTGAACTGGACCGGCGTATCCTGCGTGGAAACTTCCGGCTGACCCTGCGGGAAGGCGGGAGCGGCGCAGAGGATCAGGAGCAGCGGGAGTCGTATGTCCATTTCGGGCGACGCTGCCGCGCCGCGTGCTCCCTATTCTACTGGAGGGCAGCCGATTCGAGCGGCGAGGGCCAACGCCGGTCCGCTAAACTCGTTCATCCGGTGAGAATCGAACGTGGAGCGCCGCTTGCGAACGGCGACGAACAGGACGTGCGGGAGCGGACCATCTCACGTGTTGAGTCCGACCCGGAGCCTTTGCTCGCCGAATACTCGAAGCTGTTCGGGAATCTGCTGAACGCGGACAATGCGGCGACTCTTTTCGAGGAGTACAACGAGGACCCTGCAAAGTATCGCGTCGCGGTTCATCCGGCCGCGCAGTGGATTCGCGACGAACTGTTTCGACGGGCGCTGGACGAAAAGGCTCCTGAAGGCAGAAACCGCATCGCATTCACCGCGGGAGGAAACGCCGCCGGCAAAAGCACGGCCATCGAATTCAGTGGCGAGCGGGACATGGCACAGGCGATACTCGATTCGACTTTCGCGAACCTCGATCATGCTCGAAGCCTGATTGATCGGGCTCTGCCGGCCGGCAAACGGGTGTCGATTCTATACGTCTACCGGCCGCTCGAAGACGCCCTGCTGGGCATGCTGGAGCGTGCGGAGCGCGAGGGGCGGCTGGTAACGATCGACTGGCTCGTGAAATCGCAGCGGGGCGCGGCCGAAACGGTCCGGGAGTTGTGGACGGAGTTCGGTCGGGATGCTCGGTACCAGTTCCGTTTTATAGACAATTCGAGCGAACGGCCCCATCTCGGGATCATTGAGTTGACTGCGCCCAGAGACTACACTGGAGCAAGAGACGCCCTTCATGAACTCCTCGACGCCGAATACCGATTAGGCCCAATACTGTTCACTTAACAATTCTGATCCGCCCGGAGACATCGAGGCGGCGAGTGGGCTGCCGTTTGCGTGGCCGCAGATTGTAGTTGCTCATTTTCCTCTTCACGCCCCGCGGATTGATGCGATTCCGGCTGGAGACGACGCGCTCCTCAAGAATTTCGTCGAGGATGGCCTGGTGAAAGATTTTTCTCT
>JASHSD010000959.1 GCA_030036985.1 Bryobacteraceae bacterium | reverse complement strand
TTCTCCCATTGCGCTTCGCCCCAGAAATCGTCGCACATGAAGAAGCCGCCGCGCTGTAGATACTCGCGCATCTTTTTCGCCTGCGCGTCGGTGAGCCTCCATTGGCCGGTCTGAACGGCGTAAAGCCAGGGCCAGTTGTCCACGTCGTCGCCGTCTTCGAGATTCACCGGTTGCTCGACCGAGCGCACGTGAATGCGCGTGAGCCTGCGTACGGCTTGGGCGAAATGGCGGTCGGCGCGCGGATAATCCTGCGTCCACATGGAATTGCCCTCGCGCCAGTCGCCGCCACCGCGAAAGCGAAAACCGCCGCCGAAGCCGGGAGCTTCCGGATACATCAGCCGGGCGAAAGCAAACTCGGTCTTTTCCCGATAATCCTGGGGCAGCGGAAAGTCGTTGTATTCGATTCCCGGATATTCGCGGAAAGGCCGCTGGAACGCGTAGACCGCGGTCAACGCCGCCAAACCGAGACCGAGACGCCACCAGAGCACCAACCCATCTTTTCACAGAGGTTCGGACACGCGACGTCAATCGCGTTCGCGACATAAAAATGGAACCTGGAAGTGGGATCCGTACCCTCGGATTTCACCCCATATTCACTACAGACCCATCCCGGCGCGTGGATACCGTAAGACATCACGTCGCCCCAGGCGAACCTCCAACATCCCGCGATATTCATCCCCGGAATTGCCCACCCTGCGGGACTCTTTCGTTCACGCGAAGAATGCTGCGCTCAGGTGTGTCCAGACAGATGCAGACAAGATCCATCCGGAATCCGATGGACGATTTCGCGGCCCGCCGGCAATCGCGGCGCGGCGCGGATCGGAGGGGTTCAGCCGGCACGCAATCGCGTCGGGATCGAGCAGATTGTCTGTCTACTGCATCCAGCCGATATCTTCATAGGGGATACTGGCGAAGCCGTAGGCGCCCACGTTGGCGAGACCCTTCTTCGCGGCCCAGATATCCGGCCGCTGATAAGTCGTCAGCGAGTGGACCTCCTGCCAGATCATGATGTCCGCCTGATTTGCCAATGCAATCGCCTTCCGCGGATCGAGTTCCTGCACGGCCTGATCCAGCACATGATCCAGTTGATCGCTGCCAACGCGGGCATAGTTCTGCTGAACCTTATCGCCCACGGGTTTCCGGTAAATCGATTGTGACTCGCCGACAGGAAACTGCGTACCGAGCCACGAGAACAAGGTCATATCGAACTGCCCGGGCGTTATGTATTTGTCGAAGAAGTTATCCGTAGGCACCGTGTTGATGGAAACCCCGACATTCACCTGCCCCAGCATGTTCTGGATGAGTTCGGCTTCCGAGCGGCTGACTGCCACGCCGCCCGGGATCACGAGATTGAGCGCCAGGGTTTGGCCGTTTTTTACGCGCTTATCGCCCTGCACGATCCAACCCGCGGCATCGAGCATCTGTTTGGCTTTCCCGGGATTGTACGCGACAACACCTGAGTTGTCCTGATAGCCGTTCTGGTTCTCCATGAAGATATGGTTGCCAAGCGGGACCGGTACTACCGGCAGCTGGCCCAACTCGGCCTTCGCGATGGCGGCCCGATCGATGGCCATGGCGATCGCCTGGCGGACGTTCACGTCCTTCAGCATCGGGCTGGCGCCGTTGAACGTGATGTGACGGAAATTCGGTCCGCCCGCTACGCGAATATCCACGCCCGGAATCGACCTCACCCTGTTGTATTCGTCCGCGCTCGGACCCACATCCATCAGGTCGATTTCCCCGTTGGCCATGGCGGTCGGCTCCGCGTTGTCGTCAATCACGCGAAAAACGATCTGATCCAGTTTGGGTTTATTGCCCCACCATTTTTCGTTGGGAACCAGCGTGTAGGTCTTGGCCGTGGCATCGTAGCTCGCCATGCGAAATGGCCCGGCGCTGGTGAGCATGCCGTTCTTCCAGCCGTCATTGAATGTTTCCGGATTGGTGTGGGTGGAGACGGGATAGAGCGGCCAGAACAGGCCTTTCCAGTCCGCGTAAGGCTTCGCAAAAGTGACGATCACTTCAAATTTATTCGCGCCCTGAACAACGCTCTTGATCTGGTCGTATCCATTGCTCGCGGCGATGTGGAACGCGGGGTTCTTGCCGTCGAGCGCTTTCCACTGGGCAATAAAATCGGCGGCGGTGATCGGAGAGCCGTCGAGCCAGACGGCCTTCGGGTTCAGCTTGTACTTCACGACCTGCGGAGGACCGGGCGTCAGTTCCGGCTCCCCAGTCAGGTAATCGGGATCGTAGCGTGGCGTGGCGCGCGCATCGAAGAGAAACAACTGAGGCAGCATCGCGTAAATCACCCATTTGCCTACGCCGTTGCTCCCGTCCAGTTGGTCCATATTGAAGTTGACAATCGTACTGTCGATTGCCCAAGTCACCTTTCCGCCTTGCCGCACTTTATCGCGCGGTTGCGGATTCATCTCATTCTGAGACGCGGCCGGATTCGACTTCTGCTCGGCAACGGCCTCTTTCCCCGTGCCCGTGCCGCACCCGGCAAGACCCACAATGCTCGCCCCTGCCGCGGCCACGATGGTTATCAGGACAGCCTTTCGCATCAATTCAGTTTTCCTCCTTCGGCGTAATGGCACGCTGCGCGATGATCCGAGCCCGCATTACCGTGTTCGCATAATACGGGATCGACATCGATACACTTTTGACGCTGCTGGTCGTTCAATTCGTCGGCGAACTTCTGACATCTCGTCCGGAACCGGCAGCCCGACGGAGGATTCGCAGGACTCGGCAGGTCACCCTTGAGGATAATGCGACGGCGCGCGCGCTCCTTGCGGGGATCCGGCAGCGGCGCCGCCGAGAGCAGCGCCTGCGTGTACGGATGGGCCGGATGGTTGAAGACGCAGTTCACCTCGCCCGTCTCGACGATTCTTCCCAGATACATGACGGCGACACGATCGGAAATATGGCGAACCACCGACAAATCATGCGCGACGAACAGATAGGAGAGACCGAGTTCGGCCTTCAGCTCTTCCAGCAGATTGAGGACACCAGCGCGGATCGACACATCGAGCGCGGAAACCGGTTCATCCAGCACCAGCAGCTTCGGCTTCAAAGCAAGCGCACGGGCGATGCAGATACGCTGGCGCTGGCCGCCGGAAAACTCCTGCGGATAGCGGCTGGTGTGCTCCGGGCGGAGGCCGACCATCTTCAACAGTTCGCCGATGCGCCTGGCACGCTCATCCGCGGGGACGCCGTGGGTCAACATCGGCTCAGCCAGGATGTCGGAAATGGGCATCCGCGGATCGATCGAAGCCATCGGATCCTGAAAGACCACGCTGATCTCCCGGCGTATTTGAAAGCGGTCCTGAGCGGTCATCCCGGCCGTCTTCCTGTCAAGCACCTCAATAGCTCCGGAAGACGGCCGAGCCAGACTGAGGATCTCCATGATGGTCGTCGTTTTGCCGCAGCCCGATTCGCCGACGAGGCCGAGCGTTTCGCCCTCGCGAATCTCCAGGTCGATTCCGTCAACCGCCTGGATTGTGCCGATGCGCCGGTGCAGAATGGCTCCTCTGACCATCGGATAGTGCTTCTTCAGACCCGTGATCCGCAGCACCGGGACGTCAGAAACGCGACTGAAGTCGCGTGTCCGATCCGCGGGGGCGGGGAAAATATCCAGACCCGTGAGGTTCTTCTGCTCGATCTCAGCGCTGCGATGGCAGGCGGCGAAATGCTCTTCTCCCGAGCCGTTCATCCGCACAAGATCCGGTTCGACTTTGCGGCAGAGATCCACGCGCATGGGGCAGCGCGGCGTGAACGGGCAGCCCGGCGGCAGATTGGTCAGAGAAGGAGGACTGCCTTCAATGGGCGTCAGCGGCGTTCCAGGCGCCGCATCGATGCGCGGAATGGAGCCGAGCAGCCCGATCGTGTAAGGCATTCGCGGGCGGTAGTACAAGTCATCGACGGCGCCCGCTTCCAGGGGTTTGCCCGCATACATGATGGTCAGGCGGTCGGCAAATCCGGCCATGACGCCGAGATCGTGGGTGATCATCACGATCGCGGCGCCGGTCGCCTCTTTGGCTTTCAGCAGGAGATCGAGGATCTGCGCCTGAATGGTGACATCGAGCGCAGTGGTAGGTTCGTCGGCGATGATCAGCTTCGGGTTATTCGCGATCGCCATCGCAATCATGGCGCGCTGCCGCATGCCGCCCGAGAATTCATGGGGAAAGGCGCGCGCCCTCTCCCGCGGATTCGGAATGCCCGCGAGATTCAGCAGCTCGACGGCGCGGTCCATCGCAGCCTGCTTCGACACGGTCTGATGAACCTGCACCGCCTCCGCGATCTGATCCCCGACTGTATAAACCGGTGTGAGCGCGGAGAGCGGGTCCTGAAAGATCATGGCGATCTTTCCGCCGCGGATCGCGGAGAGGTCTTTATCGCCCCGGCCAAGCAGCTCTTCGCCCTCGAAACGGACGGATCCCGCGATACGGGCGCGGCGCGGCAGAAGCCCCATCACGGCGAGTGACGAAACCGATTTGCCTGATCCCGACTCTCCGGCAATCCCCATCACCTCGCCGGGCATCACGTGGTAGCTCAGGCCGCGAACGGCCTCGACCGGGCCGGCTTCGCTCGGGAACGTCACGGACAGGCTTTTGACTTCGAGCAGCGGCCGGCTCTGCGTCATTTGGAGCCTGCGCCTTTTCCGGCAGCTGTACCCGCGTTGGGGTCGAGGGCGTCACGTAGTCCGTCGCCAACGAGATTTACCGACAGCACCAGCACCACAAGAAGGATCGCGGGAAAGTAGAACTGATAACCGTTCGCCGTTTGCGCCGACTCCCAGTGATCGCCGATCAGCGTACCCAGCGAGATATCCGGAGGCTGCACGCCGAACCCGAAAAACGACAGACCGACCTCCGCCAGGATCAGGCTGCTGACATTAATAGTGGCGTCGATGATCAGAAAGGAAGACATGTTCGGCAGGATGTGCCGGAAAATAATTTTCCAGTCGGGCACGCCCATGAAGCGCGCCGCATAAACGAATTCGCGCTCCTTCATGGAAAGTGTCATGCTGCGGATCACGCGGGCCGTTATCATCCACTGGAACGCCGCAAGCAGAACGACGAAGATAAGCCACGTCCTGCCGTGAAAGGCGGGCGAAAGGATGGCAATGATCAGAAAGCCGGGCAGAACCAGAATGAGATCGATGAGGGCGACGATAGCCCGGTCCGCCCAGCCGGCGAAATAACCCGCCGTAGCGCCCGCAACTGCTGCGATGCCGGTAGAAAGCACGGCGCCGATGAGCCCGATGATGAGCGATTTCTGCATGCCCCGCATCGTCAGCGCCAGCATGTCGAAGCCGTTTTGCGTGGTGCCGAACCAATGTGTCGCCGAAGGATGCTGGAGGAATGCTTCGAAATCGATCTGGTCGTATCGCCACTTGTAAAAATGCGGTCCGATGTACGCGAACGCGAAAAGCAGCAGAACGACGGAGAGGCCGGCAATCGCCAGCCGGCGGCGCAGGAAGCGGCGCAGAATGAGCCGGAAGCGCGAATCGTTGCCGGTGGTCTCAACCGGGCTTTCGACGATCGGGGAAGGCAGGGAAGCCATATGGTCAGGCCCGGCGGATGCGGGGATCGAGCGTGACCGTCACCACGTCCGATAAGAAACCGGCAAACAGCACGAGAACCGCGACGAACATGCCGATGGCGGCCGTGGCGTTCACATCGTTCTTCTGAATCGATTGCACGAACCATTCGCCCATCCCGTGCCAGCTGAAGATCTTCTCGACGAAGATCGATCCGATGAAGATGAGAGCGAACTCATAGGCGAAGAACGTTCCCATCGGGATGAGCGCCGTCCGCAGCGCGTGGCGGATCAGCGCCTGGGACCGGCGCAATCCTTTTGCCTGCGCGGTGCGGACGAAATCGCTGCCCAGTACGTCCAGCATGGAATTGCGCTGATACCGGCTGTAAAACGCCAATCCCTGCAGGATGAGGACAAGCGACGGCAGGACAAGATGCTGGAGGCGATTGACGACGTCGGCGCCGGACCAGGCTTCGAGACCCGGCGTATACTCGCCCGTGTTGTAGACCAGACGGTGACCGATCGCGTCGTTGAACGAGGCACCGGCATTGGCCAAAAAAACGGCGAGCACCACGGTGGGCACGGACAGGATCGCGAACGAAAGCAGCGTCATCGCGTGATCGGAGAGTTGGTACTGTTTGACCGCGCTCCAGGCACCGGCGGCAATTCCACAGAGAGAGCCGAGCAGCGAACCGATCAGAAGCAGACGCAGGCTGACGCCGACGCGGCGGCCCATTTCGGCATTGACGGAATCGTGGTCGATCGTGAGCCCGAGATTCCCGTGCAGGACGCCGTCCGCCCAGCGCCCGAATCGGACCAGAATAGGGGTCTTGTCATTCAGGTTGAGTGAAGTGAGCTGCGCGTCGATCACCGCGGGCGGCGGAGGTGGATTGCGGCCGGCGAAATTCGACCGGGGATTCAGAGCGGCAGCGGCGAGGAAGTAGGTAGCTGAAGTGGCGATCAGTACCAGGAAGGCGAGATAAACCACCCTCCGAAGCAGGAATGTACCCAAACTCTCATTATAGGGCCACCGGATTGAGTCGGCTGCGCAGGAATACGCCGTTCTGAGCCGCGACCTTACTGAGCCCAGACGGTACTGAGCCGCGCGCGTAAGCAAGCGGTGCGGAGGTTGATCCCTGACTTTCGGCGACCGCTAGCTCACGGTCGCGGCTCAGTACGGATGCCGCTCCGTGGCGGTCGCGGCTCGGCCCGGATCCCGCTGCCTGGCGGTCGCGGCTCGGCCCGGATCCCGCTCCCAGGTTCCACTCTATTTGCAAACACGGCGCTATCATCGTACCGGGTATCGACATCATGGAATTCTCCCTGATGGCCTTCCGCATCCTGCTGGCCTCGGTGTTTCTGCTCGCAGGCGCCGCCAAGTTTGTAAACCCTGTGGGGACGCGCCGGACTCTGCGCGATTTCGGCTTTCCGGCGTTCCTCGCCCGCCCGATGGTGGTGCTGTTGCCGCTGCTCGAATTGCTGGTGGCGGCGGCGCTGGTTCCGGCGAGCCTGGCCTGGTACGGAGCGTGGGGCGCGTTGGGGCTGCTGACGGTCTTCGCGATCGTCGTCGGCATTGCCATGTTGCGCGGCCGCCGCCCCGACTGCAGCTGCTTCGGCCAACT
>JASHSD010000958.1 GCA_030036985.1 Bryobacteraceae bacterium | reverse complement strand
AATACGCGGCTTTGTCCGAGAAGCATGACGAGAATCACGGAAGTGTAGCCGGCGAGGATGCCGATCACGACGCCGGTCCCAAGCCAGTCGTAGCCGATGTTGTGCAGAGCTTCGTAAATCGCGGTCGCGGTCATGTCCTTGTAGTTGACGATCCCCGACAGGACATAAGCGAAAAGAACATAGAGCAGGGTGCAGATGGCGAGAGAGCCGATGATGCCGATGGGCATGTCCCGCTGCGGATTCTTCGTCTCCTGCGCGGCCGTGGATACCGCGTCAAACCCGATGTAAGCGAAGAAAATCATGCCCGCGGCGCGCATCACCCCGCTCCAGCCGTAGTGCCCAAACGAACCGGTATTCGGCGGAATGAACGGCACGTAATTCGCGCGGTTCACATACGCAAATCCCAGGCCGACGACGAGGATAACGATCGCGACTTTCAGCGCCACGATCAGAGCGTTGAATCGCGCCGATTCCTGAATGCCGACGATCAGCACGATGGAACAGGCGCAAATGACGAGAATCGCCGGGATATTGATGATGCCGCCCTCAAACGGAGATTTCGTAAGCGAAGCGGGAAAGTTGATGCCGAATGTGCCGAACAGCCGCAGCAGGTATTTTGACCAGCTCACCGAGACCGTAGCCGCGCCCACCGCGTATTCGAGCACCAGATCCCAGCCGATGATCCACGCCAGCAGCTCGCCCATCGTCGAATAAGCGTACGTGTAGGCGCTGCCCGCGATCGGGATCATGGTGGCGAATTCGCTGTAGCACATCCCGGCGAAGGCGCACCCCAAGCCCGCGATCAGGAATGAAAACACAACCCCGGGTCCGGCGTTATCGTGCGCGGCTACCGGCGTCAGCGCGAAAAGTCCCGCGCCGATCACGGCCCCGATTCCCAGCGCCACCAGGTTCACGGGCCCGAGGGTCCGCTTCAGCTGATGCGCGCCGCCTTCGCTTTCCCGCAGGATACGGGCGATGGGTTTGGTGGCGAAAAGGTTCAAGATCGCTCCTCTTTTTGGCGCCGGAGGAAATAGACGGGAACCCCCAGCAATACCAGAATCAGCCCGCGAACCGTAAACGCCGGCTTGTGGATCAGCAACAGGACCTCAATGAGACCCGCCGCCAGCATGTACAAAACGGGCAGGACGGGATAACCCACGGCGCGGTAGGGGCGCTCCATCTCCGGACGCGTGCGGCGCAGACGGAAAAGGCCGGCAATCGTCAGAATATAGAACAACAGCACTGCAAAGATAACATAGTCGAGCAGATCGTTGTACTGCCCGCTGAGCGTCAACAGGATGGTCCACACACACTGGATCGTCAGCGCGAAAACGGGCGTGTGATGCACGGGGTCGAGCGTGCCCGCGCGCCGGAAAAACAGGCGGTCGCGCGCCATGGTGAAGTAGACGCGCGCGCCCGCCAGAATCATCCCGTTGCAGCAGCCGAAGGTCGAGACCATGATCGCGAGGGCCATCAGCTTCGTCGCCACCGGGCCGAACATCGCCGAGACCACGGCGGTCGCCACGCGGTCTTCAGGCGCGGTCTGGATCTGCGGCAGCGTGAGCACCGAAAGATAAATAAAGTTGGATGCGATGTAGAGTATCGATACCGTCCCCACGCCCAGCCCCAGCGACAGCGGCAGATTGCGTTGGGGATCGCGCACTTCGCCCGCCGTGAACGTCACGTTGTTCCACGCGTCCGACGAAAACAGCGGACCCACCATAGCCGTTCCGACGAGCGCCACGGTCGCCCAGTTCCAATCGGCGTTGCGCCAGAAATCGTGGAAGTTCGCGGCGATGGCGGCCGGGTTGCGTCCGAGCAGAAAACCGAACCCGACGAGACCGAGCAGCGACGCCACTTTGGCGAAGGTGAAGACGTTCTGGACGAACGCGCCGGTGCGGACTCCGCGCGTGTTGACCGCCGTCAGCAGAATCAGAATGGCGATGGCCAGCAGCTGCTGCGTGGTCAGGCCGATTTTGCCGCTGCCGAGCAGATAATGATCCGCGGAAATCGACGACCAAAACACGCCGGTGTACTTGGCGAACGCGACGGCGACAGCGGCGATGGTTCCCGTTTGAATGACAGTGAAGAGAGTCCATCCGTATAGGAATCCCGAGAGCCGGCCGAAGGCTTCGCGCAGATAGACGTACTGCCCTCCGGCATGAGGCATGGCGGCCGCGAGTTCACCGTAGCTGAGCGCCGCGATGATGGTGAGCGCCGATCCGGTCAGCCAGCAGAGAATCAGCAGACCTGGCGATTTCACCTGCCGCGCCACATCGGCGCTGACGATGAAAATCCCTGAGCCGATCATGGACCCCATGACCAGCGTGGCCGCCGAGACCAACCCGAGGCCCTTAACGAAGCCGGGCTGTATTGCCGCGGGCTGCTTCACTGTCGCCATTCAGTCATCCGCTCCGTCATGTCTGATTGGAACACGGAATGAATTGCAGACCTGAGCAGGCCCGACCGTCACCGAGAGGGCTGGCGCCGGAGAAGGTCGGCGCTCAGAATTTTGGTTGTTGGCGAGCGGCGTGCCGGAAATGGATGACTTCCACGCTTTCGCGTTTGTCATCGACACGATAACAAATCCGAACCGGCGTATGGAGAATGGAACGCACACCGCTGCGATTTGACATTTGGACTCCAAGATGAGGAAACGTTGCCAGTTGCTCGATGTGATTCAGAAGCGCGTCGGAGAAACGCGCCGCCGCATCCCGATTGTCGCGGACGATGTATTCGAAGATCTCGAAAAAATCCTCCCTGGCGAGGGGTGAAACAATTATTTTGAACACCGTTTGGCAAGTTCCGCGCGGACTTCTTCCAATGGAATCCTTTGCCCGGCGTCGAGTTGCGCGATGCCTTGTTCAATGGCCATCAGCGTTGAGTTATCCTCCGCCGCCGTCAACTCGGGGACGGGATGGTCGAATCTCAATTCAGTCATGCCTGAGTCCATATTAGCCGATCCCGCCATGATCACAACCGCAGCCATTCCGTCATGCGATCACCCAAACTCCGATAAGAGCACGGATCGGGATACAGATCGGCGATGATCGCCACCGAATCAGCCCCCGCGCTCCAACACATCGAGGCATTACCGCGACGAACGCCTCCGATCGCCACCAGAGGCCTCGCCGTGAGCGCCCGGACCGCACGCAGCCCTTCGATCCCGACACACGGGTCGGGCCGTTCCTTCGACGCCGTCGCGAAGATCGGACCGAACGCAACATAATCGACCGGCTCCGCCTGCGCCGCGCGCATCTGCCCGGCGTTATGGGTCGAAAAGCCGATGACTGCCTCGGCTCCCACAACGATTCGGGCGTCCGAGGGAAGCAGGTCATCCTGTCCGAGGTGCACTCCGGCCTGAAGAAGGTTAGCGAAATCGGCGCGGTCGTTAACGATGAACAACGCGCCCGCATCGCGGCAAAGCCCCGCAATTTCCCGGGCCTGCGCGAAGACTTCCCGGCCCCAAAATCCCTTGTGGCGCAGCTGCAGAATACGCGCCCCGGCTTCGAGAACAGCCGCGGCGGCGCGTACAGGATCGAAATCGAGCCGCGCAAGGGTGCCGGTATCGAGAATCGGATAAACCCGCGGCAGATGCAAAAGACGATCCTATCGCGGGTCAATGCGTCATCGAATAGATGATGTAGTTGATCCCGATGCGAATCCCCAGCGCCGAAAATTTCTCGTCGTATCGCGGGTCGTCGGCCCACTCCCATGAATCGCCGAGATCCGACTGAAAGGTCATCGCCACCACCAGCCTCCCCCGGTCGTCATAGATCCCGCGCCAGCGCGCCGGGCAGCCTTCGCACTTCTCCGTCACGCCCGTCTGAAGGTAGCGCGAACCCGGCACCTGATACCGCTCGCTGAGGTCGTAGACGATATGGAAAATCGGATCGTCGTCCGGGATATCGACCACCGGCCGGCCGGGCAACACGCGCCGCATGCTTTCCATGA
>JASHSD010000957.1 GCA_030036985.1 Bryobacteraceae bacterium | reverse complement strand
TGCTGGGCGATCGAATGGTTCGACACGCCTTGGCTCGCCAGAAGGATCACCTGACATTTGCGGGCGGTCTTTTGCGGTGTGCCGCCCGCACGGACCAGCGATTCCAGGCGTCGTATCTGCGCTTGATCGAGATCCAATGCAGCCGCGCGGGTGAACATACCCCATCGGATCACGAATCCTTCTAATTGTAAATAATCAAGTGGGACGGGACACTAGCTTTCTTTGTAAATCGTGGCCCAACGCCGCCGCCGGGTTCACCCAGCTTGAGCGCATCGTACGGCAAGAACCCGGCCAATTGCGGATAGCTCTTTTACCCCGCCTGAACCCGATCAGGCGGCGTGTGCCGATTCCCTCCATTTCCGCTTCGATCGCATTCCCGGCAGCATCGCCGGGAGCGGCTTCAACGAGCCGTTGGCTATTTTGCCGATATGTATCCGCAGATTTCGTCGTAAGGAAGATCGGAGCCGAGCTTCTGCAATTCGGCGGTGAAAACGGCGTCCATTTCGTTTTGTTGTTGGGGAGTCAGAAGAGCCGACGGCGCGCCCTGTTCCCCGCTGCGCATCATAAACGTTTTGCCGCGCCAGGGAGCGCCCTGAAAAGGGGCGAAGCGTTCGTCGATCGATTTCATGTAGTCGAACGAAGACTTCCGGCAGACTTCCCGGATGATTTCGTCGGAAACCCGGATTTCAAGAAACTCCGCCACCCGCCGCACGGTTGCTTCGAGGTCTCGTTTCATCGACGCAAATGACAGCACCAGCACGTTCGGCCGGTGGCGCTGCGCCCAATACCCGGCGGCATTGACTGCCCACGATCCGATGAGGCCCTCGCCTTTCAGAAAAGAGCGGTACACGGCGCTTACCGAGGGCATGGCGCGGCCCAGGAGGTTGTTGCTCGCAAAGAAATAGAACGATACGAATACGTCTTTCGGGTCGCGAATCACTGCAATGTAGTGGGCCTCTTTCGAGTACGGAAGCAGTTCCCAGTTCAGATGCGTCTTGATAAGGCGCTTTCGTTCGGGAGCTGTCCGCCATGCTGTCGCCAGCCGGAGAGGAATCGCATAGTTTCGCCACGTGCGCGTTAACAGCACTACATCCGGCCAGGGCACAACCGAATGAATGTGATCGAACTCGCCCTTCCCGTGATGAATGAGCTGGTATACAATCTGCAGCATCCAGTTCTGGCCGCTCTTGGGGTAAGCCATCACGAAGACGTCCTCCTCGCCGGGAGTGTAGCCGCGAAAAGGGTTTCGGACGGCATTGCCGCGGGCGCGGCTTCGCGTCGCTGCGCCTAGAACCTGCAGAATTCGGTCTGAGCGTTCCAGCCTCCGCACCACAGGGGCGATCATGAAATCGAGCACAAAGCAATAGGGAACGCGAATGGCAAACGCGGGCGGTCGGCGTTTGAATGCAGTCATCGGCATCAGTTTACGCTTCCTGGGTCGGCAAGCGGTGGCACGGGACGCCCGGACCCGTCACAATCCAGAGACCTGGCGGCGCGAAACGTGTCACAGCCTTTGGCGCGCCAGTACTGCACATCCTTGCCAGCGCTGCGCTGCCAATTGCGGTCGCTCACGTCGACTGAGACGATTTATGCCGTGTTCCATGGGTTGAGAAGAACCACGCCGAGACCGGCGAAATCCTTTACATTCCGCGTTGCTACGGTTAGGTCATGTTCAAGTGCTGTCGCAGCGATAAGCCCGTCTGCGGTGTTTAGGGACCTTCCCTGCCGCCGGCACTCCGCATCCAAAACGCCCCAACGGTCGCCTATGTTTTGGGTCACCGGCAGAATTCTGTCTTCAAACAGCGGCAGCAGATATCCTTCAAACCACTGCTCCAACCGCGTGCGCTGTCTGCCTTTGGAAAGGAGCGTGAACCCCCGGCGGAATTCACCAACGGAGATTACGCTGAAGCACAACGCGGCGTTGTCCTGAGCATCAACCCAATCCCGCACCCGAGCTTCGGGAACCCGATTGGTCAGTTCGGAAGGAATGTTGGTGTCGAGCAGAAGACCGCTCACGACAAGTCGACCGGGCGTCCGGTGGAAGGATTGCGGCTGAAGTCCACATCCTCAGTGAGACCCCTGACCATCGCGCATACTTCGACGAGACTTTTCCTTCCCTCGCGCTGTCGCTTTTCTGTATTCGTCAGGCCTTCAGATGGACGGCGCACCGCATCTTCGAGCAAGCCTGCCGCATAGGCCTCCATTGCGCGGCCATGCGCAGAGGCTCGGCGGGCGAGCTCGGCCTCGACCTCTAGTGCGATGTCAAGCGTGATTGTCATGGCGCTCCCATCAGAGAATTTCTTTTTCCCTGTCGCCCCTTCAGCCTATCCCACCGGGGTTCCACCGTCAACCGCATGGCGCTATAAGGGACAGCGGGCGCCGAGGATCGGCCTAAGCGCATCACCCCGCCTGAACCGGATTCCGCAGCGTACCGATGCCCTCGATTTCCACCTCGATCGCATCTCCCGGCAGCATTCGCCGCGTATTTCCCGGAGTTCCCGTGTAAATCACATCGCCCGGCGTCAGCGTGACATAGCGGCTGACGAAAGCGATGACCGTCGGCACGTCGAAAATGAAATCGCTGGTGCGCTGCTCCTGGGTGATCTCGCCGTTGACCCGCGTCCGCAGCAGCAGATCCGAATAGTCCAGATCCGTCACGATCCAGGGCCCCAGCGGCGCGAACGTATCGCAGCCTTTGGCGCGCCAGTACTGCGAATCCTTGCCCGCGCCGCGCTGCCAATTGCGGTCGCTCACGTCGTTGCCGCAGGTCACGCCGAAGACGGCCGCCGCCGCGTCCTCGCGCGAGGCGTGGCGAACGGTGCTGCCGATGACTACAACCAGTTCGCCTTCGAAGTGCACGTCCTTCGCATCCTCCGGAATCACGATCGGGCCGTCGGGATCCTGCAGCGACGTGATCGGCTTATAGAATATCTCCGGTTTGGTCGGCACGCTGCGACTCCCCAGATGGCTGACGTAGTTCTGGCCCACCGCCAGGATCTTCGGCGGCTCGCAGGGCGCAAGCAGCTTCACTTCATCGAGGGCAAACGAGCGCCCGCTGGGCTGAGGCGCGTCGAATAATCCGCCCCGCAGTTCTTCGATTCCGCCTGCGCGGACAAGCCCATACGATACCCTCCCGTCCTTTTCGAACCTCGCAAACGTAGCCATTTGTCCCTGTAGTATAGCGGCGGCGCCATCCCCGTCCTCAGGACGGCGTGGGTGTGCGACATAAAAGTGGAACCTGGAAACGGATGCATTCTGAGCCGCGACCGCGAGGGAGCGGTCGCCGGGAGTCAGGGCAAGCCGGAAACGAAGACCGGCATCGAGTTGTAACCATCGAGTGCTTCCGCACCGCTTCCTTACGGTCGCGGCTCAGAATGGACGCGGCTCGGAATGGTCGGGGCTCAGCAAGGCGTATTTCCTACGCTCGGATTTCCCCCACGTCGCGCACCCGGCCGGCGTTTCGTAGGATAAGATACGTTCAAGCTGCGTTACAATGCAAGCGGGCGCGTCACAGTCCCCGACTTTCTCAGGACCTCAAAAATTGGAACAAAAGATGGAAAAACCAGCGCAAAACATCCAGGACAGTTTTTTAAATAATGCGCGCAAGGAAAAAGGTCTCGTCACGATCTATCTGTTGAGCGGCGTCAAACTTTCCGGCCGCATCAAGAGCTTCGACAAGTATTCTCTGGTGCTTGAAACCAACAATCAGGAACAACTGATTTTCAAGCATGCCATTTCGACCGTCGTGACAGCCAAATCGCTTCAGCAGCACGCGTCCGCGCACAACAACATTCATCCGAACGTGGGCGCCCCGCTGACGCAGGCGGCCGCCGCGATGCCGCACCCCGAGGGCTGAGGTCCGAAAGGACGCAAGGCGACGATCTCGATCGAACAATCCCCCGAAAGGGCGATTCTGGCGGGCTTCGAACGCCGCAGAGGCGCCGTGTCGAAGTCCGCGTCCGAATCCTTTGAGGAACTCGCCGAACTCACCCGTGGCGCCGGGGCGGAGGTTGCCGCCGAGGTGTTTCAGGTGCGTCCGGTGGTGGATGCGGCCACGCTGATCGGACACGGGAAGGTTGAAGAGCTGAAGGAACTGGTGGATGCGCATCACGCCGGCGTACTGATTTTCGATCACGAACTGACGCCCACGCAGCAGCGCAATCTCGAGAAAGCGGTCGGCATCAAAGTCATCGACCGCACGCAGCTGATCCTCGACATCTTCGCCCGGCGCGCGCGCACGGCGGAAGGCCGGCTGCAGGTGGAGCTCGCCCAGTTGAAATACATGCTACCGCGCCTGGCGGGACAGGGAACGTCGCTCTCGCGTCTCGGCGGCGGCATCGGCACCCGCGGTCCCGGCGAAACCAAGCTGGAAACGGACCGCCGGCGGATCGCCACGCGCATCAAAAAACTGGAGCAGGATCTGGAGCGCGTTCGCACCGGGCGCGCGCTGCATCGCGAAAACCGCGGGGCCGTGCCGATCCCGACGGTCTCGATGGCCGGGTACACGAACGCGGGCAAATCGACGCTGTTCAACCGGCTCACGGCGGCCGGCGTGCTGGCCGACGCGCACATGTTCGCCACGCTCGATCCCACAACCCGTGCCATTACGCTTCCCTCGCGCCGGCGCGTGCTGCTCAGCGATACGGTGGGATTCGTGCGCAACCTGCCGACGACGCTGATCGAGGCATTTCGCGCCACGCTCGAGGAAGTGGCCGATGCGGCGCTGATTCTGCATGTGGTGGACGTTTCCTCGGATCATGCCGCTCGGCATGTCGCTGAAGTGTACCGCGTGCTCGGGGAAATCGGCGCCTCGGGCACTCCCCAAATTCTCGTGCTGAACAAGTCGGACAGGCTGCCGGTGGAGGATCGTGAACGCGGCTCGGAACTGATTGCCGCGCGGCTGCTGGCGGAAGCGGGCCAGAGCCCGCCCACGCCGAGCGCGATGGTCAGCGGTCAGACGGGCGAGGGCATGGCCGGGCTATGCCGCCGCATCGACGAGGTGATTGCTTTTGATGCGGTGGAAACAGTACGATTTCGTATACCGCTTCGTGACGGCGCCGCCATCGCCCTGTTACATGAACGGGGGAAAGTACGTTCCGAAGAATATGATGGAAACTTATGTGTGATGGAGGTGGACGCGCCCGAGTCGGTGCGCCGGCGGCTCAACCGGTACCTGAGCCGTCCTGTGGAAAATTCTGTGCACAAATGATTTTCGACATCCGCAAACCATTGTTCCGGCAGAGCTTCGACGTATTTGAACCAGGACGCAGCAATCCCGGCAATTTATTGAATATAAGCGAATTAATTCGCCCCGAGCGGAAAATAAAGGCGCGCGCCTGCACGCGCGTGATGCAAACCCTTTTAACAGGGATTTCCACAATTCGAGGTATTCGGTGAATCTCCCCAACACACTCACCATCGCCCGAATTTTCTTCGTTCCTTTGCTGGTAGCGGTGCTGGTACAGCAAAGAATGATAATACATTGGAACGGCGCTGTCATCTCCAACGATGTGATCGCCATCACAATTTTCTGGATTGCCGCGGCCACGGATATCCTGGACGGGTATCTGGCGAGGCGCTGGCGGCAGGTGACGACCATCGGAACCCTGATGGATCCCATCGCGGATAAGCTGCTGGTTTCCGCCGCTCTGATTTCGCTGGTGCAGGAGCGGGTGGTGGCGGGCTGG
>JASHSD010000956.1 GCA_030036985.1 Bryobacteraceae bacterium | reverse complement strand
AGGGGAGGCGTTTCATTATTTGTAGTTCTGCCCGGAACACTTCTTGGTTACTTTGTTGTAGTTGCCGCACTTCAGGGTTACCCAATCCGCTTCAATGTCCTTGCTGCCGGGCAGATAGTCGGACCATGCATCGCCGGGAACCAGACCTGGCGATTTCCAAACCACGTTAAACTGGCCGTCGGCCTTTACCTCGCCGATGTAGACCGGCTTGGTGATGTGATGGTTCGGCAACACCTTGGCGATGCCGCCGGTCAGGTTGGGCGTCTCGGTGCCGGGGAGCGCCGCGATCACCTTGTCGACATTGGTCGTCCCGGCCTTCTGGACGGCCTTCACCCAAAGATTGAAGCCAATGTAGTGGGCTTCCATCGGATCGTTGGTTGTGCGCTTGGAGTTCTTGATGAAAGCATGCCACTGAGCGATGA
The DNA here is from genome assembly GCA_030036985.1 of Bryobacteraceae bacterium. GTDB lineage: Bacteria > Acidobacteriota > Terriglobia > Bryobacterales > Bryobacteraceae > BOG-234. The sequence goes on along the minus strand of JASHSD010000956.1, from coordinate 4,478 downwards.
ACGTTTTGTTGGCCGGCGTATTAATGCTTTCAAAGTAGTTCCACGCCGCCAGATGGCCGACGAGCGGTCTGGCGTCGAGGCCGGACAGTTCCTCCTCACCTACGGAGAAAGCGACCACGGGAATGTCTTCGGCCGAAATCTTCTGGTTTCCGAGTTCCTTATAGAAAGGCACATTGGCGTCGCCGTTGATGGTGGAAACCACGGCCGTCTTCTTGCCGGCCGATCCGAACTTCTTGATGGCGGCCACCCGCGCCTGCCAGTTCGAATAGCCGAACGGCGTGTAGTTGATCGAAATATCCGCCGGCTTTACGCCCTTCTGCAGGAGGTAGGCTTCGAGAATCTTGTTCGTGGTGCGCGGGTACACATAGTCAGTTCCTTCAAGGACCCAGCGCTTCACTCCGACCTCCTTCATAAGATAATCGACCGCGGGAATGGCCTGCTGGTTCGGCGCGGCGCCGGTATAGATGACATTCCGGGACGACTCTTCTCCTTCGTACTGCACCGGATAAAAGAGCAGGCCGTCGTCTTTTTCAAAGACCGGCAGAACCGACTTTCTTGAAACCGACGTCCAGCAACCGAACACCACGGCGACTTTGTCTTTCTCCAGCAACTCCGCCGCCTTTTCCGCGAAGAGCGGCCAGTCGGACGCGGGATCCACCACCACGGGCACGAGTTTCTTTCCCAGCAACCCGCCCTTCTTGTTCTGGGCGTCGATCATCATCAGGATCGTGTCTTTCAGCGTGGTTTCGCTGATCGCCATGGTGCCTGAAAGCGAGTGCAGGATACCTACTTTGATCGTGTCCTGCGCCGCCGCGATCTGTGCGGACAAAAGCGCCGCGATCGGCAGCAGCGCGCCCACAAGCATTGCTTTAATTTTCATATGTTAACTCCTTCTCATTCTGAATTCGAAACCGGAATTACATCTGGATCTGAAGACCGATTCCCAAATGCCATATATTGGGCAACTGCCCGTCGTACTTGATGCCCTGCCAGAAAGTCATGACACGGGCGTTGAATTGTTTGATGACGTAGTCGAGGTTGACTTCGGTGGTTTTTTGATCGAAATCCGGGGTCGGCCCGTGAGTATAGTTGGCCTTTGCATACTTCCCTAGGATTTCGAACTTACCCTTGAACTTGCCGATCGGCATCACCTTCGGGAAGAGGAAGCTCGCCAGCCCGTAAGCGCCCTCGCTCTTGGCATAGGCCGCCTGGTACCCTCCGAGCCGGTTATAATCCGAGAACTCGCTTTCAATCGTAAACGCCCCTCCGTTGAGCACTTTCTTCTCAAGGAGGAAATCGGCGGTCGTAGCCGTGTGATCCGATTGAACCTGCGTCGCGCCGCCTATGGCCAGCAGGTTCTTGTCGCCATAATAGGTTCCGTTGAGGTAATAGCCGTCCTCGGGATCCCAGAAATCGATCTGCACGCGAGCGGCGGTAAGGACCTTCGGATTCCCGTTCGCGGACTTTCCGTCGAATCCGCCCGCCGAGACTTTCACCTTTTTGGCGAATGTGCCGTAATACATGGCGCCGTTGTCGCGTCCCTGGAATACGCCGGGATACCCGTCCTGAACGCCGTCCGTAAACGCGAACCATTCGTTCGAAAAGAACGGCCCGTAGAGGTTCGCGCGGTCGCTGGGCGGCAGGAAGCGGCCAGCCCAGATGTTGAACTCGGGAGAGATCGCGAATTCAGCCACCGCGTCAAGAACGCCGATCTTGTTGGTCACGCTGTCGTAGTCGGTATTGAACATGAAGCTGATATCTTCATAAACCGGCCCGTTGATATAGATACGGGCATGGTCCAGAGCGAACGTGTCGGTCGAACTGCCTCCGGTCGGCGCGGCATTGTCAAAGCTGGTCTGGAGTCCGGCGCCGACCGTAATCGGACCCAGGTTAACCTGCGCCCGCGAGACCCCGGCGAGTCCAAGACAGCCCGACAGCAGAAGCGCCGCGGGGGCACATCGTCGCACAATGGACGTCCGTCCATGGCGAACATGTCGTTTGATTTTCAAAAAAGTATTCTCCTCTGGGCGCGCGAAGCGCCTTGTGTAGTTTTGTTCGCCTTGCAAAATTAGAGACCGGCCCGCTTCTTTTGTTTGAAGGTCAGGCGCGTCGAGAATCAGCGGCAGTATCCGCTCTCGGCGTTCCTCTTCGCGGCTCGGACGGAGAGCTACGGACGGTCAAGTCGATGATGCTGCGTTTCTACGTTACTAAACGAATTTAAAAGTGTCTAATAAATATTTCAATTGGACAACATAATAGAATCGATCTTGTATTGAACACGACACCGGTATATGCTTTTAGGAAGCGTACCCATTGCCTGCCCTCGCGATTCTTCAGGTTCTTCAGCTTGCCGACAGCGCGCTGCCGGTCGGGTCCATTTCTCATTCGTTCGGACTCGAGGCGCTGGCGGCCGATGAAGACATCGCCAACAGCGTGGAAAGCTGTCCACGGTCTCTGTGTTCCTACATCGAGGATTGTCTGTCGGAGACGCTCCTGCTCGACGCCGTCTTTTGCCGGGAGGCGCACCGCCGCGCACGTCAACAAATCGCGGTTGACGATCTGAACGAGCAACTGAGCGCGTTCAGACTGGCCCGCGAAACGCGCGAAGCCGGCCTCACGATGGGCCGCCGCTTCGCCGCACTGGCGGCGGCCATGCACCCCATACCCGCGCTTCTCCGTCTCGCAACTCTGGACGAGTTGCACCACGCGGTGGCTTTCGGTTATACATTCGGTATCCTTGCGATCGATCCCGATCTGGCGGTGAGTGCTTTCGTGCATCAGTCGGTGCTCAACACGATCTCCGCGGCGCAGCGCCTGCTGCCGCTGGGGCAGATACAGGCTGCCCGTATCGCGTGGCATTTGAAGCCGGCTATGCTGGAAATGGTGGAACAAAGCCGCAGAGAGTCGTTTGCGACGGTGTGCTCCTTGGCTCACCTGCCGGAACTGGCGTCGATGAGGCATTCGTGCCTGCCTACACGGCTGTTTGTCAGCTGAAGTCATGACGCCCAGCCGCCTGGCATTGAGGTTCACGCCCGACGGTGGCTGCACGCGCATGCATGTCCTGGCGCAGGAGCCGCCGTGGCGCGCCATTCGCGCTTTTCAAAATTCACAGGATCAGGCTTTGGTTCACCTTCACAACGTCTCGGGAGGCGTTCTTGCAGGCGATTCACTTTACCTTTCCATCGAAGCTGCGCCCTCCGCGCGCGTTCAGGTGACTTCGGTCGGCGCAACGCGAATCTACCGCAGGGGCGCGGGACGTCCGGCGGCGTGTCTTTCCACCTCGATTCAAGTCGGCGAGGGCGCGCTGCTGGAATATCTGCCCGACGCCGTGATCCCGTTCGCTGGTTCTCGCTTCACGCAGTCCACTGTCGTTTCGCTCGGCCGCAATGCCGGATTTATAGGTTGGGAAACTATAGCCGCCGGCCGCATCGCAAGCGGGGAGGCCTTTGCCTTCGACTTGTTTCATTCCGAATGCAGCATTCGCTGCGATATTCGCCTGCTGGCGCTCGAACGCTATTCGATGATTCCCGCGCAACGCGCGCCGGAGTCAATCGCCCGCTGGGGCCGCTTTCGCTATTCCGCCACGTTATACATTTGCCACACGGGCGTGGCACAGACCCGATGGCGCGAACTCGAATCGCGTCTGAATGAGATCACCATGTTTCAAACCTCAGCGTGCGCGCGGTGGGGCGTGAGTAGTCTGGTTGCGAACGGCCTGGTGGTTCGCGGACTGGCGCTCGAAGCACACCAGATCGCCGCGGCTCTCCAGACATTCTGGGCGCATGGTAAACAGGAGATCTGGGGCGAACCGGCCGTGCCGCCGCGTAAAATCAACTAGAAATCAAACCGATGCATCTGACGCCCCGCGAACAGGAAAAGCTGATGGTTTTTGTCGCCGCCGAGGTAGCCCGAAGACGGCGCGCCCGCGGACTGAAACTGAACTACCCCGAAGCCATCGCCCTCATCACGGCCGAAATGCTCGAAGCGGCTCGCGACGGGAAGACGGTCGCGGAGATCATGAGCTTCGGCGCGACCATCCTGAAGCGAGCCGACGTGATGGAAGGCGTATCTGAGATGATCCATGACATCCAGGTGGAAGCTACCTTCCCGGACGGCACGAAGCTCGTCACTGTGCACGACCCGATTCAATAGGCGAATATGATCCCAGGCGAATATATTCTTCGACCAGAACCCGTCTTAGCCAATGAAGGGCGCGAAGAAGCGACAATTTTCGTGCGCCACACCGGGGACCGCCCGATTCAGGTGGGAAGCCATTATCATTTTTTCGAGGTGAACCGCGCACTCGAGTTCGATCGCGAAAAGGCGCGCGGGATGCGTCTCAACGCGCCGGCGGGAGCCGGAATCCGCTTTGAACCCGGAGAAGAAAAGCAGGTGAGGCTGGTGGCGTTCGGCGGCCTGCGGCGCATCTTCGGACACCAGGGCAAGATCAACGGAGCGCTATGAGCCTGCAGATCGAT
>JASHSD010000955.1 GCA_030036985.1 Bryobacteraceae bacterium | reverse complement strand
CAGGAAACGCGATGATTCAGATATAGAGGTACTAAATCCGGCAGTTGCGGACCGAGAAATCGGCGATTCGTGTGAGCCCGCAACTGATTGAGAGAAATGCGTTTGTCACCCAAAAGGTGGTCTGCGCAGCAGTTGCAATCCGTTGGCGGTAAACGCTGAACCGGGCCGGGGGCCAGCTGAACTGCCGGATTCAGGATAATTGAGACAGCCGGACTCGCGCAGGATGTAGAGATCCGGATTATAGGCGTGAACCTGCCATTTGGGCACGGTGGCGCAGTCGGGTCCGCCGGTGATCCAGTGTGCCGCAAACGTCCCCGGCTCCAGACCCGCGCCTTTCGGCTCGGGAACCTGAGAGAGCGCCAGTCCCGCGCAGACAATTCCCGAGGCGGCGGCTTTAACCGCCGAATTCAGCCATTTCGAGTTCAAGTCTCCCCTCCATCGCGGCGTCTTCGATTTTCCTTGTGAGTCCGTCGAGCGCGTCGCGGCGGGGATAGCCGTCCGGATTGCGAATCGAGTCGGGCACCTCGACATCGAGCACTACCCTGGCGCTCGGTTCCGGCGACTCCTTGCCCAGCACCACCACCCGCGTTCCCAGATACACGGCCTCGGACAGATTGTGCGTCACGAACAGAATGGTTGTGCCCGTCTCGCGCCACAACCGCCGCACCAGCTTCTGCATGTCGCCGCGGGTGGCGGGATCGAGCGCGCTGAACGCCTCGTCCATCAGCAGAATTTTCGGCTTCATGATCAGCGCCTGCGCGATGGCGACACGCTGCTGCATGCCGCCTGAGAGCTGATCCGGATACTTGCCCGAATCCGACTCCTGCAGGCCCATCTGACGCAGATACCCGAACGCGGTCCGGCGCAGTTCCGCGCGGCTCCGGAAGAAACGCGGAGTCAGACGGCCCAGCAGCCCGAACTCCTCCATTTCCGGCCCGAAAGTGATGTTGTCCAGAACGGTCTTGTCGGGAAACAGCGAATACTTCTGCGGCACATAGCCGCGATGCCGATCGGGGCGGGGAAGTTCGCGCCCTTCGATCAGAACCCGCCCGCTGGTCGGCCGCTCGGCCCCCAGCACGATCCGCAACATCGTGGATTTGCCGCAGCCCGTCTGTCCGCACACAGCGACAAACTGCCCCTCGCAGATGGTCAGATCCAAGTGCTCCAGCACCTTCTTGGACGCATGTCCGTGGACGTTGTACTCCACGCACAGATCGTCCAGCCGAATGAATTCGTCGCGCATCATGACTCCCGGAACCAGGGATGCAGCTTGCGATTGAGAACGTGCATGCCGAGATCCACCAGAAACAACAGCAGCGCCACCCACATCACGTAGGGAATGATGACGTTCATCGCCATGTTCCGCCGCATCAGCGCGATGCGGAAGGCGAGACCGTTCTGCGAAGCAATCATCTCGCCTGCGAACAGAAACAGCATGATCGGTTTGAGATTCAGCCGGATGCTGTTGATCACGCGCGGCAGAATCTGCCGCAGCACGATGCGGTAGGCCACGCCGAAATCGCGCGCTCCGAGCGTGAAACCTTTCACCACCTGTTCCGGCGGTACGCTCTTCGTCAGATTGAACGTATCGAGGATGATGGTCGGGGTCACGCCGATCACGATCAGCATGATCTTGGAAAGCTCGTCGATGCCAAAGGCGATAAAAAGAATCGGCAGCACGGAAAGCGCGATGATTTTGTCGAAAAATAAAATAAATCGTAGAAAGAATACCCCGACAACCGGGAACAGACCCATATGCATGCCGAGAACCACCGCCGGAACCAGCAGCAGCATGGCCCAGGCGAACCGTTTGGAACTGGCCACGGTATCGCTCCAGAGCATGCTGGTGAAGAAGCGTTCGTACCAGGGCTTCGCGGCGTTGGCGGCGGGATCGATATCGTCGTCGTCCGCGGGTTTCAGAACCGCGTCCGTGATTCCCTGCGCCAGCTGCGTGAGATTCGGCGCGACTTTGTCGTCGGGATTTTCGATATGGCGCGTGTGTGACGCGTGCATGTAGAGCGCGATTCCGGCTGCGAAGAGGAACCATGACAGCACGAATGCCGTCATCTTTCCCGGCCGCGCGTCAATCCGAAAAATACCGGGCGACATCAGAGCTTACCCTGTTGCGCCATCTGCATGTAACTCGCATCGAATCGCAGCCGAACGCGATCATGCTTGCCCAGCACCGTCTTTCCGGGAAAGGCGATGGCGACGTCGTCCACCGAGTTCGTATGCTCTCCCAGCAGCCCGTGCGCGAAGACAAACTGCCGCACCAGATTCATCTTCTGTACGAAATCGGGCGAGGTAGTGAAAGCCGCGGCGGAATCCGGCGTGGAGAAAAGACGGGTGGTGCTGAGCTGCTCTTTGTAGGATGCCAGCGTGTCCTGTGAACCGTCCGCAACCTCCTGCAGAACCTTATCGGTCCCCGGACCCGGTGTTGTCATCAGCTTCATGGTTTCGTACCATGCGCCGGCGAGGGCCTTGGCGAAGCGCTGGCCGCTGCCGTCGGGCCGGTTCAGGATATCCGTCCGCACCACCATAAGATCCACAATTTCGCCGGGAATTTTGGACGAATTGAAGATCATTTTCACGCCTTTGGTCTTCGCAATCTGGGAAACCAGCGGCTTCCACGTGACCACGGCGTCCTGCGACGTGTCGGTAATGAAGGCCGACGCGATATCCGAATCCGAAGTATTGACCAGCTTCACCCGCCTGATCTGGCTTTCGAGACCATTAAGAGTCATGGCCCGTTCGAACAGGTATTGGGAAACGGTCTTTTCAACCATCAGCACCCTCCGGCCCGGAAGCTGCGGAAGAGTAAGGTCATGCCGAACCAGGATGGCGTCGTTGCCGTTCGAGTAATCGCCGGTGATGATCGAAGTGGTGTCGACGCCGGCCGCCGCCGGCATATCGAGCGCTTCCATGTTGGTCATGGCGCAGGCGTCGATATTCTTCGCCACGAATGCGTCGAGCGACGGCGCATAATCGAAGCGCTGCACGCGAATGCTGACTTTGTACTTATCGGCCCACTTCTTCAGAATCCCCGACTTGGCCATGTAGTAGTAGGGGTTCCACCCTACGTATATGGACCAGCCGACGGTGAACGAAGGCGTCTCTGTGGCGGGCGCCGAACCGGCGAAAAGGCTGAAAATAATTGATAGTATGAGGACGCGCATGACGGCCTGAAGATCATCCGATCACTGCAACGCTGCAGATTGGGCCGACGCGGGCTCCGAGTGGAGAAACTTTGATTGTAAACCACCGGGTGGGAGATCCGTTTCAGCCTGACGAAAGGAATTTCTTATCCGGCCCATAGAATTGTTTTGTCTTGTGAACTCGGAGGGGGATTGCCATCATAAGACATATGGTGATCCTGCAACCGGCTTCCGATCGCAAGATCCCTATCCACGTTCTGCTGCGGCTGACCCGAATGGACGTCTGCTGTGGCCCTCCCCAAAAGTAATCCCGCGGCCAATTCCCGACGCCCCATTCGCTCGGATAAACCGGGCGAGCTTCTTTTTTCAAATCAGGAGTGTTCAAATTGAGTCCCGTACTTTGGGAAGACGTGATACAACCCGGAAGCAGTTGGTCTCTTATCCTTCGCCGAGGCCGCGAATTGCATATCGAAGACGTGGAAGGAGGCGCGAACGTGGCCGCGCTCTTCTATAACTTCGACTGTCCCGTCGAGCGTTACAACATGCCGGATACGCTGAAAGCGCAGCACACGGCTCACCTCACGAAGGGATTTGTGCTCTACTCCGACATGGGCCGGATTCTCTGCTCGATTACACAGGATTCATGCGGATGGCACGATCCCATCGGCAGCCATAACGATGCCCGCGCGGTTTTCGAGAAGTACGGCCCATCGACCTATCAGGCGGAACGGAACAATTACCACAGGAATACGCGCGACAACTTCCTCATGGAACTGGAGAAGTACGGCCTCGGCCTTCGCGACCTGACGCCCAACGTGAATTTCTTCGGCAAAGTCGTCGTCGACCACGATGGCGCGATGAAATACGTCGCCGGGAATTCGAGGCCAGGGGATTCGGTCACTCTGCGCGCGGAGATGAACCTCCTGGTCGTTCTCGACACCGGGCAGCATCCGCTGGATCCGAACAGACATTATGCGCCGAAGCCCGTGAAGTTTTCCGTGCGGGAAGCGCCGCCCGTCGCCGCAGACGATCTCTGCCGTCTTTCCCGGCCTGAAAACGCCCGAGGTTTCGTCAACACCGAGAGGTACTTTCTGTGATTGAAAGCGCCCTCAGGCCCGAATCGGCCATCTACTGCAAGACCGTGCTTGCCGGCGAGCCCTGGATTTACAAAATCGAAGCCAATCAGGTCTTCCGCATGGTCGATCTGGAAGGCAATCAGGCCGTCGACACGCTCTTTTACAACGCTCACGATACGTCCGAGCGTTACAGCGCCACCGACACCATCGTGGGCCAGCGCAATATCTACCTGACCACCGGCACGACCCTGCT
>JASHSD010000082.1 GCA_030036985.1 Bryobacteraceae bacterium | reverse complement strand
ATCCGGCATCGGCGCTCCGGCAGGATCGAGAGCCCGGCCTTGAATGCGGATCGGGCTGTTCAGGCCGCCGATATTCATTACGAGGTCACGATCGGGGACCTGGATGACCATAACGCCGTGCCCGCCGACAATCAGCGAGTAGTCCCGGTTCGGCGTCACCTTCTGAAAAACAAACAGACCGTTTTCATCCGTGGTGGTCGCGATCTCCCGATCGCCCGCCTTGATCTTAAGGATTTGGTTCCTGAGAGGAGCGCCGAAGAAATCGGTGATCATGCCGGAAAAGCGTACTGTCCTGCCTGTCGCATCCGATTGGGGACGGGCCGGCGCTACTCCGAAAAGGAGCACGACAGCCAGTAGAGACAGGAGTCGCTTCATATGAGTCGTCGCATCCATCTACTTGATCTGAATCGGGCCGAGGATGCTCAGCGGCGACATCGCGGTGATCTTCCAGCGGCCCTTGATCTGTTTCATCTCCACGTGAATCCGCTCGCGGCGCTGCTCCGTCTGCGGCAGGTCGTTCTGCGTTTTTAAATCCATGAACCAGTCGAGATCCAGTTTGTGGACGCCGTTGGCTTCGACGTCTGTCACTACGTCGATGGCGCAGGTGACGTCTGTCTGATCGGCCAGCGCCTGCACGTCGGCCGCGATCGTGCCGTAGCTTTTCATCTGCGAATCGAAGTAGCTCATGGCCATAGAGGAATCGTTTTCGCTCAGGGCCGTGGCTAAGTTTGCGATGGTAGTGAACGGCGTTTCGTCGGCGGCGTAGGCAGGAAGACCACAGGCTAAAGCCTGTGCCACTATGCAGGCCAAAACCCAATGCCACGCAGTTTTTTGTGCGGTCAGGCCTTCGGGCCTGCAGCCGGGCTTCTGCCCGGCCCGAGACCGATCAAAACCACTACGACCGGTAGTTGGCATTAATATGGACGTAATCCTCGGTGAGGTCGCACGTCCAGAAGGTTGCCGAGCCCTTGCCTTTACCCGCGATGCGGAAAACGATGGATACATCGGTATCGTCGAGCCGGATCTTCATGTCCGCTTCGTCGAACGGAGCGGCCAGACCGTTGCGGCACACCTTAATATCCTGCAAGGTGATGTCCACTTGCGTGGGGTCGAAGTTGACCCCGGCATAGCCCGCCGCGCACAGGATGCGGCCCCAGTTGGGGTCCGAGCCGGCAATCGCGGTCTTGACCAACGGGGAATTCGAGATCGTGCGGGCGATCTGCCCGGCCGCGGCGTCGCTGATGGCGCCATGCACTTCAACGGCGATCAGCTTGCGCGCGCCTTCGCCATCGCGCACAATCTGGCGCGCGAGCGACTGCAAAAGCTCCGTGAGCGATTCCTCGAAAACGCTCATCTCCTTCGGATCGGGACGCACGCCGGAAGCGCCGTTGGCCAGCACGATCAGCGTATCGTTGGTGGACGTATCGCCATCGACCGAGATGCGGTTGAAGCTGACTTCCGTAGCCCGCATGAGCATGCGGCGCAACAGCGTCTGCGGAATCACGGCGTCCGTCATGGCGAAGGCGAGCGTGGTGGCCATGCGCGGGTGAATCATGCCGGATCCTTTGCTGACGCCCGCCAGCCGCACGATGCCGCGCCGCAGCGTGACTTCGCGGGAGGCGCCTTTCGGCTGCAGATCGGTAGTCAGGATGGCCCGCGCGACTTCGGGAAGCCCGGTATCGTTAAGCCCGTCACACAATGTCTGCAGCTTGGAAAGGATCAGGTTCTCATCCAGCTCGATTCCGATTACGCCGGTGGAGGCCGGCAGCACCTGGTTGGGCAGCAGCTTCAGAATCTTCGCCAGCGCCTTGGTGGTGCTCGCGGCGACTCTATCGCCGCTCTTGGTGGCGCAGTTGGCGTTGCCGGCATTAATCAGAATCGCGCCGCAGACGCCTTTGGAAGCGCGCATGTTGGCGCGCGCGAGGCGAACCGGCGAGGCTTGCACCCGGTTCGTGGTAAAAACCGCCGCGGCCGCCGCGGGCACGCCGGAAACAATCAACGCAAGGTCATCCTTTTCCGTTTTGCGGATGCCGGCGTAGGTGGTTGAGTATTTAAAGCCTAATGGCAGGTCGAAAGGTCTCATGCTCCAAGTTGGTCGGTGTTCGTAAGATGATGGCCGTTGGCGAAAACCTCCGCCGACATTTTCTTCCGGCCCTCAAGTTGTACTTCAAGTAATTCGAGAGCCGCGCCGTCTCCGCCCATCGCGAAGACGCCCCGCTCATGAACGATTGCGCCGGGCTTGCGGTTCCAACGTTCGGGAACCTCCGTGATGCAGATTAGCCGCGAGCGCCAAAGGTGCAGCGATTGGCCGCGGAACGTGGTTTGCGCTCCGGGCCAGGGTTGAAATCCGCGAATCAGATCGTGGATCTGTTGGGCTGGATTGCTCCAGTCGATGCGCCCGTCCTCTTTTTTCAGGATGGGGGCGTAAGATGCTTTGGAATTGTCCTGTGGTTGCGGTTCGATGCTGCCGGCGCAGAGGCGGGCGAGCGTGTCGACCAGCAGATCCGCGCCCGCTTCGGCCAGGCGCATTGAAAGTTCGACAGCGGTTTCGTCGGGGCCGATGGGCGTTTCCCAGCGCAGAAGGATGTCTCCGGTGTCGAGGCCCGCGTCAATTCGCATCGTCGTGACGCCGGTCGTTTTGTAGCCTCGGGCGATCGACCATTGGATCGGGGCCGCGCCGCGCAGCTCGGGCAACAGAGAGGCGTGGACGTTGACGATGCCGAGCGGAGCGATATCGATGATCGATTGCGGAATGATCTGGCCATAGCCCACTACGACCATGGCGTCGGGATTGAGGTTGCGCAGGTGCTCGATGGCTTCGGGCCGGCGGATGCGTTCGGGCTGGAAGAGCGGGATGCTGTGACGCTGCGCCGCGGCTTTTACCGGCGACGGCGTGAGTTCCTGTTTGCGGCCTTTGGGCCGGTCGGGTTGGGTGACGACTTCGAGGACCGTGTGGCCGGCCGAGAGGATTCGGTCGAGGGTCGGGACCGCGAATTCGGGCGTGCCGAGGTAGATCAGGCGCATCGAGTAACCCCCGAAAGTGCAGATTGGTGATGTGGGGTCAGGCCTTCGGGCCTGCCGCCGGGCTTCCGCCCGGCGCGATGCTCCGCAGAACCCCACCGTTGGGCCCGAAATTTGACCTGATTCCAGCCCTCCCGAAAGGGCGGCCGCAGCGCCGAAGCGCCGGTCCCACAAGGAAGGCCATAAAAACGAGCGGCATTGGATTGGTAATCGGCCTCCGCGTTTTCGCTCACCCGGACAGGCGGATTGCCAATCCGCCGCAGGCTAATAACCTGCCCTACACGACCGCGAGTCGTTATTCCCATTCGCCGGCCTTCTGCAGCTTCTTGATTTTGCGTTTGATCAGATCGCGCTTCAGCGCGCTCAGATGGTTGATGAAGAGAATGCCGTTCAGGTGATCGATCTCGTGCAGGAGGGCGCGCGCGAGCAGATCCTCGCCTTCGATTTCAAAGAACTCGCCTTTCACGTTCTGCGCACGCACCCTGGTTTTTTTTGCGCGCGTCACCGGCTCGCGGAAGCCGGGGATGCTGAGGCACCCTTCTTCTCCGGTCTGCTTGCCCTCGCGGGCGATCACTTCGGGGTTGATCAGAACAATCCTTTCCGGTTCGCGGTCGTCTTCCGCCGCGGCCACGTCGATTACCGTAAGCCTTTGCCCTACATCTATCTGCGGCGCGGCGAGACCAATGCCATGAGAAGCATACATGGTTTCGAACATGTCCTCAACCAGTTGGTGCAGTTCGGGCGTGTCGAATTCGGCGATCGGCGCGGCGGGACGCTCCAGGATCGGGTTGTTCAGATACCGGACTACCTTGTAAAGCATCGTCAGAAATTCCTTA
>JASHSD010000954.1 GCA_030036985.1 Bryobacteraceae bacterium | reverse complement strand
AGATCTTTCCGGGAAAACTGTCTTTGTCAAAGTCGGGCGAGTATGCCAGACCAAGGCGCGGAGCAAAATCCTTGTTTCCTGGCGGAGCGATCGTCGAAGAAACGCCCGGATCGCCTGGAAACAGAATCCCCGGGGGTGCGGTGGGGAAAACGACGGACTGCTGACCCGGCTCGAACGTAGCGAGCTGATTGTATTTTTCAGACCATGGCTCGATGCGATCCCAGCGCAACCCGTAGTTGAGCGTCAGGTTCTTCCGGATGCGCCAACTGTCCTGTGCGAAAAGACCAAAATACCTGTTGCGGTCGTAGAAAGGCTGGAGCTGGCTTTGATTGTACTGCGTTGGAAGCCCCAGCAGGAAATCCGCGAAGTCGACGCCGGTCTCGCTTCCGTAGAACTGGAAATTGCCATTCAGTTGGGCGATGGGATTGACATTTACCTGATCGTCGTGGAACTCGCCGCCCACGACGGCGGTATGGGTTCCGACAACTTTCGAAAAGCTGTCGCGCGCCTGAAAGGTGTTGTTGACCTGCTTAAGCTCGTTCGTGTTGGTTCCGATCGAGAAGTTATTGAAGTCGATGTTCTCCACGCCTTCGGTCTGGGGCGACAACGGCACAATGCCCGGGGTGTTCGCGCCGACCTCAAATCCCTGCGAGGCGAGGCTGACTCCGAGGCCGCCTACGGGCTGGCCCAGATCGGTGGCGTCGCGCATAAAGCTGAAGTGGAACTCGTTCACGGCGGTGGGACTGAGCGTCTTCGTATCCCCCAGCGAGAGCAGTTGCGAACGTCCCGAATTCAGCGCATTGAAACCGGGCACACTCGCGCCGCCCTGCGCAACCGGATACGGATTGTTCTGCGACCATCCGTCCATAAAATAGTAGGCCGACATCAATCCCCAGCGCGTATTGCCATCCAGCCGGAAAGCGCCTTTGTAGTCGTTCAGGGTCTCGTTATAGGCGGAAGTCGAAAAAGTACCGTTTGCATTATTGGGGGCCGGAATGTACCGCAGTAAATTCGCGGCGGGAGCGGACCATGCGGTTTGGGGAATTGTGGCGTTGGGAAGAACGCACTGCTCAGGACTGGTGCATCCGGGGAAATAATATGGCTCTCCCGCAGCGACGCCCCAGCCGAGTTTCTGAGTGAGAAGCTGTGCGACGTACGGACCGCTGACGGTTCCGGTGAGAGAGCTTGCTACGTCAGTGAGATTTCCGGTGCGGTCCTGAAGGGAGGGAACCGGGATCTCGCCCGTATCGACGCCCTGAATCAGACGAGTTCCCTGATAATCGGCGAAGAAGAATGCCTTGTTCTTCACGATTGGTCCGCCGATGGCGCCTCCAAACTGGTTCTGGTCGAACTCGCCACGAGTGGGCGAAAAATAGTTGCGCGCATCCAGATCGGTGTTGCGCAGGAATTCGAAAGCATCGCCATGGAGCTGGTTCGTGCCTGATTTGGTGACGACTTCGATCTGGCCGCCGCTGAACTCGCCGTGTTCCGCGTCGAAGTTGCTCGTCAGAATCCGGAACTCCGCGATCGAGTCCAGATTCGGGACGATGGCCGCACCCATGTTGACGTCTTCTTCCACATCGCTGCCGTTCAACAGGAAACTGTTCGCAAATTCCCGCTGGCCGTTGATTGAGATGGTGCCGGGGTTCAGGTCGCCGGAAGGAGAGAGCGCGGTGGCTCCGACATCCTGAACCGTGTCGGACGTGATGGTCGTAATCGGAGCCACTCCGGATTGAAGCGACAGCAGGTCCGTGTAGCTGCGGCCATTAAGAGGAACGGAGGTCATTTGTTGGCCGGTGATTACCTGGCCAATCTGGGTGTCAACGGTTTCGACGTGGGCGGCCGCTTCGGAAACGGTAATCGCCTCGGTCCGGTTGCCGATCGCCAGGGTAGCGTCGACCACTACCTTGCTGCCTACGTTGACGACAATGCCCGTTCGCTTGAGCGGCTTGAAGCCGGAAGCGTCTACCTGGACATCGTATGTTCCAACCGGCAGAGTAGTAAATGAATAGAAACCCCGGCCATCGGTCACAAGGGTCTGCTGTACCCCCGTGGCGGTCTCCCGAGCGCTGACTTTGGCCGCGGGCACGGCTGCGCCGGCGGGATCTGTAACCGTGCCCAGGATGCTTCCTCCGTCAGCGCCCCACAAAGCCACGCCGTTGAGCGCCAGCAGCAGCGCAAGTGGAAGAAATCGGATAAGACGGCCGGGGATCAGGGAAGGCGCGGAGAGGCATATGCCCGCGAACTCCATATCTCTGGCTTTCCTGAGTCCTTCTCCTTTTCTGAGTGCTTCGCTACGTAGTGCTTTGATCCCGACTCTCACTGTTTGTTCTCCTGACTGGGCATTCGCGCCAGAGCACCGCTCAATAGTTCGGCTCACCGCACGGCACACGAGTGGCGTCACATTCGCGAATCGAAATACCGATAGACTGCCCCTGTGGTCCCGGAGGAAGCACACTTCTGCTTCCTCATTTGTTCGCCGCGGTAAATGTCGCCGGCGCACCGGAGTTGAAAGCGCCGCACTCCGATGGTCGGCAGATCGTCAATGATGTAATGCTTCCCGGCAGGTTGATTTCTTCCGGGATTGATTCGCTGACCGAACCCGGACGGATTCGATCCACGATCAAGAGACAGCGTAACGCGCGCGCGATGCGATGTCAACAAAAATCCGCAACTCAGTTGCAGAACGTCTGAAAATCTTGTTTGATCGCTGAAATCTGTACTGCAACTCAATTGCAGTACAGACGAACTCGGATTCGGCCGCGCGGGCTGCGGGAAGGGCCGTACCCGAAAAATAAATACCGAACAAGAGCATCGTCAGCGGAATTCATAACATATGCCGTCAACAGGGCCGTTCAGATTGCGCCGGGATGCCACAGTTCCGATTCCAGCCAAAGTTCAGATGGGAAAGATCGGATAGGATGGATGAGCGCCCATCACGCCGGGAGGATTCAAGCCGTGGCCAAAGCAAATTATCCGGTTCAGCAGATGCACCGCATCGCCTATACGAAACTCACCGAAGCTCAGATTGGCGAGAAGCTGCGGGCGGCAGTGAACGGGCCTGCCGGCGCATCCGAATTATCGGATGTGTACGCAGGGAAACAGATCGCTATTCTCACCGATCACGGTCCCTCCCTGAGTTATCGCTTTGCGAGCAGGAACCGCCTTGCGGTTTCCGAGAACGGCGGCGCCGCGACAGAGGCGGGCTACGGCGCGCTGACGCTCGGGGACATCGTTTTCTTCACGCATCTGGTCCCGGGCACGCAGCGCGGGTACCACGTGATCGTGGACCGGCACACGAATCTCGCTACAGTTTTCGAGGTCTGGTTCTCAGGCGACAAAGATAACCGGGAGGTGCAGCGGCAGGCCTGGTACGGTTATGTCGAGCAACCGGGGAAGGAGCCGCCGAAGGGGCGGCATGCGGCTACCAATCGAGCGGAGGGCAAAGGGTACTACTGGAAACAGGACAACGGCATTGAAACGCTCGAGTTTTATCCGTCGACTGCTTATTCGAATTTCGTCGAACTGACGCGCCTCGGAGGCGAACTCGGCTTCTGTGCGCCCAGCGACTACGTCCTGGTCAACGATCAGGTCTGCATTTATCAGCGGACCGAGTGCGAGTTTTCAGGCATCCAGACCATCTATGCTTTCGATTCGAACCGGGTGGAACAGATCGGCGCCCGGCTCGGCTTCAACGAGAAAGACGAGCTGGAGTATTACGTGTTCCGCGGCCGTGGCGAATGGCTGGGTCAAATCGCGCATTTCGAAAAATTCGGCGACGTCGGCCTGCCTCCTGCGAACGCGCCGGCTGCCGCGAAAGGCGCCCGCCGCGTCTACCGGCCGATGCAGACTTTCAAGATCTTCACGCGCCCGGAATTTGACCGTATTGCGGCCCAACACCCGGCGAAAGTCTTCCCTCCCGGCCCGAACGCGATGGCGGGGAACAAACAGGAAGTTTCGGATTACCTGGTCGGCAAGACTATGACCCTGCGCTACGATCATGGTCCGGCAATCGAGTACCAGTTCGATGAGATTCAGTCGCTGCGCTGGCGCAAGGCCGGGAAAGCGGTGCAAGGCGCGGGCGAATGGACAACGGCTCGGTACGAATCCTGGGAGTCGGCGCCCGGCCTGATCGTGTTTGCGCATCTGCTCGCCGGTGAACCGGATCACGACTGCCATGTTGTTGTTGCCGACTTCGATAATGCTTTGGCGAGCTGTCTGCACGGCACGATGGGAAGCCCGTACATCGGCAACGAAGCGCAGGTCGAGAATCTGTTCGGCGTCATCGAGATGAAAGGCGTCACACCGCCGAAGTACGCGCGGCATCAGTTCACCGACGAGATCGTGGGCCACGCCCTTACCTGGAATTACTCGACTGAGACGGGACTCACGTCGATGCATTTGTACACCACGCCGCATTCGCTGTCGTGGATCATTTTCGGGCAGGACAGCGCCGGCGGCCTGGAGTGGAGCGGGCCCGCGGCGTACGTGAAGATCCGCGAGGGAATTTATCTCGGCTACTGGCTGGAGGAAGCCTGCAACGGAACGCTCGGCGCCATCCTGATCAACATGAACATGATGCACGATTGCGGCGCCGGCTATCATGGCGGCGCCGACGGCATCAGCCTGAGCGCGGTGGGCGCCCATGCCCGGCACGCCGGGAAATTCAACGTCGGCAAGTATTTTCAGCCTGGCCGCGGAGAGAACGTCATATGACGAATAAGCCTGAACCCCACAGGAACGCGGCGACGCGCCGGAACTTTTTCCGCAGAGCCGGCACCGCTCTGGCGCTTCCGCTCGCAGTCGGCACGTCCACCCCGGACGAGGCGGCGGACGATGATGTGCACCCAAGCCCCATTGATGACGTG
>JASHSD010000953.1 GCA_030036985.1 Bryobacteraceae bacterium | reverse complement strand
TCGTGGGAGCAATAGTACGCACCCGACAGATTGAGTGAGATCATTTTTTCCCACTCTTCCGGCGCGAGCTCGGCAACACTGGCGAACGCTCCGACACCCGCGTTATTAATCAAAATATTCACGCCGCCCCAAGTCTGTTTCACTGCGGAAATGAAGCGGCACACGTCGTCCCGTTTCGAAACGTCGGCGGCCATACCGAACACACGACCGTTTTCGGACAGCGCCGCCAGCGCGTCGTCAACCGACTTCTGTCGTCGGCCGCATATAGCGACACGCGCACCTTCGTGGATCAGGCGCGCGGCGATGGCGCGCCCGATGCCGCGCGTTCCGCCCGTCACGATCACGACCTTATTCTCGAAAATTTTCTCCGGCATCATCCCATCCCCATCTCGACAGCTGTGAACTTGTGCCTTACCATTAAAAGGAATGAACCCATCGGCTTGGCGCGAGATCGTGGAAGGTCACCACTCCCGTCTCGTCGATGAACTTTCCACGTGTCTGGATTCGGATCTGCGTAACGCGGTAGAGCGGGCCGTTGCCGCCGAGCGCGAGCGGGCGGAAGGGCATCTGGCGCTGGCCTGTGAGCAGACGCGCAGATCGCAGGCCGAATCGCTCAATCAGAAGCTCCGCCGGTTGCGGCAAGCCGCCCCCGAACAAAATATTTTCGAAATTCTGAGCGAAAGTTGCGCCGAATACACCGACTCGGTGGTGGTGCTTGTATTTGAAAACGGCCATGCGCGCGTAACCGCCTGCCACGGCACCGACGCTGCCGGGCTTTGCTTCGAAATTACGGCTGCGCCTGCTGTTGTGTCGGTAATAGAGACTTGCGATCCCATGGTTGCGGTTGCGTCGGCAAACGAAATTTCGCCCGATCTCGCACATAAGCTGGCGCCCTTGGGCAGTACGAATCCCGACCGGAAGGCGTACCTTTTCCCTTTGACCGCTCGTCATAGTGTTGTGGCGATGCTCCTGGCTTCAGGGAGTCAACCCCTGAACACCGCCCCCGTTGAGCTGCTTTGCGAAGCGGCGGGCATGAGGCTGGAGACCCTCGTTCATTCGCCCGAACCCGCATCGAAGGCTGCGCAGCTCGCGCCTCTGGCTCCCAACGGCGCTGTCGCCGAGCGCCTTACGTGGGATGCGCTCACCCCCGAAGATCAGAGGCTGCACCTGCAGGCCCAGCGGATGGCGCGCGTTCGCGTTGCCGAGATGCGCCTGAATCACGAAAAGGAATTGAGGGAAGGTGCGGCGGCGAGCGATCTCTACAGCGCGCTTCAATCTCCCATCGACAAGGCGCGTGACCAGTTTTTACAGAACTTTCTGGCGAAATCCGCTACCATGGTGGATTATCTGCACCTCGAAATCCTCGGCAGCCTCGCGCATGACGACGATCGTCTGCTCGGGCCGAACTATCCGGGGCCAATGGTCTAGCCCGATGAGGAAAGACAGCGGAAACCACTTGCCTGCGCGCGTGGCTCGGTCACTGGTTCCGGTTACCGTATTTCTGCTCACCGCCGGCTTGGGCTTTGCCGCCGAAGACGGAACGATCGCGCTGGGGCAGGGAATCGCCGCCTACAATTCCCGGGATTTCAGCGCCGCGGCCGCCCACCTCGCCGGCGCTACGGACCTCACGAAACTGGCCGATTACGTCACCTGCTATCGCGCTTGGGCCCAACTTCAGACGGGCAACTTCGAAGGGGCCATTGCCACAGTCGCGGCTTATCGCGAACATCCGATCAAATCTTCGCCGCTCGCCGGCAAAATCAGCCTGGTTTATGGCCGTGTGCTTCTGGATAAACACGATCCCGAATCCATCACGAAAGCCCTCCAGGTTCTCGAGTCCGATTACAAGCTGCTGCCTCAGCCCGACGGTGATTTCGCCCAAGCCCTCGCCTATGAAGCACAGAGCAACCGGCAGCGGGCGGCGATCGCGTACGAGCGTGTCTTTTATGCGTATCCCAATACCGATCTCGCGGCGCAATCCTGGACCGCCATGGAGCGATTGCGCGAGGCACTCGGAAAGGACTTCCCGGTTGCGCCGGTCCGCGAGCAGCTGGACCGTGCGGCGAAGTGGCTCGACGCAAAGCAATACGCAAAAGCGCGCAAGGAATACGCGACGCTCGAAGAGACTCTGAGCGATCCCGATAAAGATGACGCACGGCTGGGCATCGGCGTCACCGATTATCTTTCCGGAGACATCAGCGTCGCGTTTCGGTATCTGCAGGCGCTGCATGTCGGTCGTCCGGAGACCGACGCCGAGCGGCTTTACTACCTCACCGAAGCCGCCCGCAGACAGGGCGACGACAGCGCGATGATGGAGGCTGTCAAGGATCTCGAACAGCATTATCCGAAATCCGTTTGGCGGCTGAAGGCGCTGGTCACCGCGGGCAATCGCTGGCTGGGGACCAACGACCAATTTGCGCCGTTGTTCAAGACGGCGTATGAAATATTCCCAGCCGATAGTACGACCGCGTACTGCCATTGGGAGGTCGCTTGGGATGCTTACCTGAACGCCCGGCCCGACCGTGCGGCGCTCATGCGCGAACAAATCGAGGATTATCCCGACGACTCGCACGCGGGCACGGCTCTCTACTATTCAGGGCGCATGGCCGAAGGCGACGGCAAGTACGGCGAGGCGCTGGCTTATTACGACCGTCTGAGCGAGCAGTATCCGCATTATTTTTACGCAGTCCTGGCGCGCGATCGGATGCGCGGCGAGGTCGCGGAGGCGATGCCGGACAAGGACACGACGGAATGGCTCTCGGAGGTCGATTGGCCCGAGCATCGCGATCTTTCAGCCACGGAGCCGAACGCCGCCACCGCCGAACGCATCGAACGCGCCCGGCTGCTGCAGGCCGCCGGGCTTACGGATATGGCCAACGCGGAACTTCGCTTCGGCGCGAAATCCGATTCCGAACAGCCGCAGCTCCTGGCCATCGAGGCGGCTTCGAACGCCGACTCTCCCTTCCACGCGCTGCGCATCATGAAGAGCTTCAGCGGCGACTATCTTTCGCTGCCTCTCGAAAAAGCGTCTATCAAGTTCTGGCAGATGCTGTTTCCGCTGCCTTATAAGGACCAGCTGTTCGAGAACGCGCGCGAGGATGGTCTCGATCCGTTTTACGTCGCCGGTCTGATACGACAGGAGTCGGAATTCAACCCGACGGCAAAATCCAAGGCCAACGCCTACGGCCTGATGCAATTATTGCCGTCCACCGGACGCATGCTGGGCCGAAAAGAAGGCATGCGCTACGTGTCGACCAGCCTCTTGTTCAATCCCTCGGTGAGCATCCGTTTGGGTACGCAGTATCTGCGCGGACAACTGGACAGTTGGGATGGCGACTGGTATCGCACGCTGGCCGCTTATAACGCCGGTCCCAGCCGCGTGCGTCAATGGCTGAGCTCCGCCAACTTCCGCGAACCCGTCGAGTTTATCGAAAGCATTCCTTTCAACGAGACCCGCGAATACGTGCAGGCGGTGCTGCGCAACGCGGACATGTATCGCGAACTCTACTCCGGCAAACACACGCTGGCGCCGGTTCCCGTCTACGCGCAGAAGAAGATGACGCCGGTCGAGCTGGCCGCGCTCCTGAGGCCGAGCCGGCCCGCGCCTGTCGCGAAAAAGAGGCTGGTTGCGGCGAAAAGGACGACCGTAGCGGCGAAGCAGGTGAAGCGTTCAGTCGCACACCGCACACCGCCGAAGAAATCAGTCACCCAGGCGTCGCGCCGGAAAAGCGCGAGCCGGCATCCTGATTCCGACCGCGTGAGAACATAGGGCATGGCTGCGCCCGCAACGCGCAAGACGTTCCACAGCGATCGCACCGAACGCTTCACCGAGTCCGTCATTCGGGAGATGACGCGTCTCGCCATCCTGCACGGCGCGGTTAACCTGGCCCAGGGATTTCCCGATTTTCCTGCGCCCGTCGATCTGAAGAAGGCGGCCATTCGGGCCATCGAAGCGGACCACAACCAGTACTCAATTACTTGGGGCGCGAAACCGTTCCGCGAAGCCATCGCGCTCAAATACGCCCGAACTTACGACCTCGCGCTCGATCCCGAGCGTGAGATTACCGTGTGCTGCGGCGCGACCGAAGGCATGGCTTCGTCCCTGCTGGCCACCACGAACCCCGGCGACGAGGTCATCGTTTTCGAGCCGTTCTATGAAAGCTATCATCCCGACACGCTGCTGTGCGGCGCCGAACGCAGGCTGGTCAAGCTGCATCCGCCGGACTGGCGCTTCGATCCCGCCGAACTGCGCGCCGCCTTTTCGGCCCGCACCAAGGCGATTATCGTCAACACGCCGCATAATCCCACCGGAAAGGTCTTTTCGCGCGAGGAGCTGACCCAAATTGCGCAGTTGTGTCAGGAATTCGACGCCCTCGCGATCACCGACGAAATCTATGAGCACATCGTCTACGACGGTCTGCGCCACATCCCAATGATCACCCTGCCGGGCATGCGCGAGCGCACCATTCTGGTCAACAGCCTCAGCAAAACGTTTTCCGTCACCGGATGGCGGGTGGGCTGGATCGCCGCCGCTCCCGAACTCACCACCTCCATCCGGAAAGTTCACGATTTCCTTACGGTGAACGCGCCCACACCGCTGCAATACGCCGGAACCATGGCGCTGACCGAGCAGCAGGATTACTTCAACGGCCTCGCGGAAGTCTACGCCGGGTGCCGCCGGGCCGCCATGGAAATGTTGGAAAACGCAGGGTTTCGCTGCTTCAAACCCGGCGGCGCCTACTACGTGATGACCGACATTTCCGCCTTCGGCGCTGCCGACGATGTGTCTTTTGCCCGACATTTGGTCGAGCGTTTCGGCGTGGCGGGTGTACCGGGATCGAGTTTTTATTTCGATAAAAAGTCCGGTTCCTCACAAATACGCTTTTGTTTTTGCAAAAACTATGAGACTCTCAGCGTAGCGGGACAAAAATTGGCCGGGGTTCGGCATGTTTAAGCATAGTTAAGCTGAGCTTTGCTGAACTTCGGAAACGACTCTTCAAACCCCCCGAGTGAGGTGCCGTTGTGTTGCCGAATTTTCTCGT
>JASHSD010000952.1 GCA_030036985.1 Bryobacteraceae bacterium | reverse complement strand
ACGTTGCGCAGGAGCCGGAAATCGGCCTTGGTCCCCGTGCGATTGAGCCCCGCATGTCCCAGGTATTTGCCGCCCAGAACATATTGCACGATGCCGAGCGTCATCCCGACGCCGGCCGCGCCGAAGCCGTAATGCCAGTTGATATTCTCGCCCAGATAGCCGCAGACCAGGGGCGCGATCATGGCGCCGACATTGATCCCCATATAGAAGATGGAGAATCCGGCGTCGCGGCGGGCATCGTGCTCGGCGTAGAGAGCGCCGACCATGGTGCTGATGTTCGGTTTGAGCAGTCCGGTGCCTGACACAATCAGGACGAGCCCCAGATAAAACGTCGTCAACCGAGGGATAGCCATCGAGAAGTGGCCGAGTGCGATAATCACCCCGCCCCAGAGCACTGCCCGGCGCTGGCCCGCGATGCGGTCGGCAACCCATCCGCCCGGCAGGCTGAGCAGAAAGACCATAGCGGTGTACAAGCCGTAAACCGCGCCGGCTTTGGAAACAGGGAAGCCCAGGCCGCCGTGCGCGACGGTCGCGGTCATGAAGAGAATCAGCAGCGCGCGCATCCCGTAGTAGCTGAAGCGTTCCCACATTTCGGTGAAGAAGAGGGTGGAAAGGCCACGGGGATGGCCGAAAAAGGACCTGTCCCAGCGCGCGTTGGCGGCGTCGGCGGTAGCGGAGGGCATCTGTGCTGAGATCATTCTCGCAGGCCGGACGCGCGGGATTCCGCTAATCTGAAGACGCGTGGTTACGGATTTGATTCAGATCAGACGCCTCGGCGAAAAGAAGCAGGGGGAGAACGAACGCTTCCGCCGACATCTGAAGCGCCACAATTTTCCCGAGCTGCGGTTCCGGCGCGTGGCGGAGGAGATGGAATCGAACATCGATTGCCGCGCCTGCGCCAATTGCTGCAAAGTCGCGGAGACGGATGTAACGAAGCGGGACGTCGCACGCCTGGCGCGGTATCTGGGGTTGACGCCGGACCAGTTCGTGGACCAGTACACGACGTCTTCGGCGTTCGAGCAGAAGGAGCCGATTCTGCGGCGGCGGGACACGGGCTGTATTTTCCTCGAAGGCAACGATTGTTCGATTTATGAAGCGCGCCCCGATACGTGCCGCGATTTTCCGCATCTGATTCGCGGGGCGGGTTCGTTCGAGAGCCGCATGTGGCAGATGGTCGACCGGGCGACCTATTGCCCGATCGTCTACAACTCGCTCGAAGAGTTCAAAGAGCTGGTCAAATTCAAATGACCGATCCTCTCGTGAGCGCCGCATTGAAGGCGCGCGAGCACGCACATGCGCCTTATTCGAATTTCAAAGTCGGCGCGGCGCTGGAAGACGGCGCCGGGATCATCCACACGGGCTGCAACGTGGAGAACGCGACCTATGGGTTGGCGGTTTGCGCCGAGCGTGTTGCGGTGCTCAAGGCGGTTTCCGAAGGCGCGCGGGGGTTCACGCGCATCGCCGTGGCTGCGGATACCGAGATGCTCACGCCGCCGTGCGGGGCGTGCCGCCAGATTCTTTGGGAATTCTGCGGGGATATCGAGATCGTGCTGGTGAACCTCGGCGGGAAATCCGAAACGCTGCGGCTGAGTTCGCTGTTCCCCCGGCCTTTCGACGGCTCGTTTATCGAGCCTTAGGACGTGTCACTAAAAAACCAATCCGTTCGCGAAAAACCGCTTGCTTGCGCGCGCGGCTCGGAAGGGCCTTCTGAGCCACGACCGCAAGGGAGTGGTTGAACGGGTGATTCTGCGGCACGTGCTTAGCCCGGGTTTCTCACATATTCGCGCCCAAAAGCACCGGCACGAGTGCCGGTGCGGCAGACGCGAGCGTCTGCGTCACGACTCCGTTCGACAGGTTAGCATCGAATCTGAGCCGCGCATAAGCAAGCGGTAGTTTTCGCCTGGTGGTCGAAATCCACCAAAGAGCCAGGTGTGCCGCTCGCATCCTGCTGATTCCGCGTGAATTAAAATTGGCGCCACCCATGCCTTTCAGCCCGGCAGGGAGGCACGAAGATGAAACGAGGAATCCTGATGATGGTTTTTGGAGCCGCACTGGCATTGGCGCCTGTGAGCGCGCCGGCGGCCATCCGAGTGGGGATCGGGTTCGGAGCACCCGTGGTTTATGGTCCCGGCTGGTACGCTCCGTATTGGGGCGCCTATTGGGGTCCCGGACCTTACTACGCTTTTCCAAACGCCGGCCAGGTGAAACTGGACACCAAGGTGAAAGACGCGCAGGTCTTCATTAACGGAGCCTATGCGGGCACCACCAAGGACAATAAAACCATGCACCTCCGGCCGGGCAGCTACAACATCGAGATTCGCGAAGCCGGCGAAGATCGTTTCGCCCAACAGGTATACGTGGCGCCGGGGAAAACGATTCACATTCAGCCGGCGCTGTAACGGCGCGGTGCTGATTACCGGAACCAATAAAATGCATCGGCTGGCGAAAGGCAGGGGCGCGCGACGGATTGTGGCACCCGTCGGCGCCCCGAATAAAGACGAAAGTCCTGTCGCGAACTGCGCGGCAGGCCCGCGAGAACCGTTATGGCCCGGCTTGCCGCCCCGCAGCAGCGAGCCTTATCCCCGTGAGAACGCTCCCTCGCGGTCGCGGCTCGGTGCCGGTTTCTGAGCCACGACCGCGAGGGAGTGGTTGGCACACTTATTTCGCGACAGGCCCTTAGCACAGACAGAAGTCTGTGCTTACACGGGCGCCCCGCAAACCAAGGAGTTGCTCCGCTCCAGGCCAGGCGGATTGCCAATCCGCCGCAGGATGCCATCCTGCCCTACACTGAGGAGGTTGTCGCCTGAACTGTAGAAACTCTAGCGGCCAGTCCCCAGACCGGCCTTCCCTCTGACCGTTACGCCTTCGGGGTCGGCGGGAACTTCTTGAACATATCGGCAACCTGATCGTCGAGTTTCTTCTCGTTCTTCTCGGGTTTGTTCGACAGCGTCTTGGTGGCCACGCCGCGCCAGATGAGTTGCTTGGTGGCAGGGTCGAACATATCGATTGTCAGCGTCCCGACCTCGTTGTTGATGGTGGTGGTCGTGGCGATCCCCTCGCCGCCGAAACCGCGCCATCCCCAGCCGCCGCCCAGTCCGTCATAGAACGTTTCCATGCTCGGCTCGTCTTTCGTGCTGCCAAACGCGGAAACCGCGACCTGTCCTCCCGTGGGAACCATCGTCCACCCCTTGGCCGAGAGCTGTTGATCCACGGCGCGCTTGATGCGAGGCACCCACAGTTGGTTTCCGGCCTGCACCTTGATCCAGGAATATGTGTGGAACTGATTGAAATTGACGTGATGACTATAATCCGTTTTCACCTCGCCCAACAGCGCGCCGATTCCGACGAGACCGACAACGCCCGCCATAATAAGAAAGCTTTTCACGTTTACACCTCGCGGCTTTGTTTTTGCAAACACAGACCCAGTGTGCCCGTGCAACAATATCCGGGGGTAAGCCGGAATAAGCGATATTCGTAAAATGACACCCGACCCGCTCGAAGCCGGAAGAGTATCGATCGAGATGGAGGCGGAGGCCATCGCCTGCGCCGCGCGCAGGCTCGACGACCGCTTCGCCTGTGCGGTCCGGCTTATTCAAAGCCACGCCGGCAAAGTCGTTGTCACAGGACTGGGCAAATCCGGGTTTGTGGCGCAGAAACTTGCCGCGACTTTCTGCAGTACCGGAACGCCCGCCGTGTTCCTGCACCCGGTCGACGCGCTGCATGGGGACGTGGGAATCTATACCGACGGCGATCCGACCGTGGTGCTCTCGAAGAGTGGGACGACACTCGAACTGCTGCGTCTGATTCCCGTTCTGCGCGGCTTGAATTCACCGCTGATCGGAATTCTGGGCAACCGGGCGTCGCCGTTGGGCAAGGAAATGGATATCGTGCTGGACGCGTCGGTGCGGGCCGAAGCGGATCCGTATAATCTGGCGCCGACCGCGAGCGCGGCTGCGGCCACGGCGATCGGCGATGCGCTGGCGCTCGCGGTCATGCAGGCGCGCAATCTCACGCCCGAGGACTTCGCGCAGCGCCATCCGGCGGGCCAGTTGGGGCGCAATCTGCGCGTGACCGTGCGCCAGGTGATGCACGGCGGAGACGAGGTGGCATGGGCGGCGAAAGAGAGCTCGATGAAATCCGTCATCATCGCCATGAACCGCTGTCCGCTGGGCGCCGCCTGCGTCACCGAAGACGGGCGTCTTGAGGGCGTAATCACCGACGGCGATCTTCGGCGCGCCTTGCAGAATACGGACGATATTCGCGCGGTAAGGGCCGGCGACCTGATGACACTCCATCCGGTCACGGTGAATCCCGACGCCACATTACAGGAGGCGATGCGGCTGATGGAGGACAGGCCATCGCAGATTTCAGTCCTGCCTGTAGTAGAAGGCGGCCGCTGCCTCGGCCTTGTGCGTCTGCACGACCTCTACCAGACGGACCTTCTATGAACTGGGAAAATGCAACCCCGTACAACCAGTTTTCGGGAACCATATCCAATCAGGCCGCGAAGGAGGAGTTGGGTCGGCGGATCGCGGCCAGGGTCGAGGACGGGCAGGTCATCGGAGTCGGTTCCGGCTCGACCTCTTACGTAACCATCCAGGCTATCGCGGAACGGGTGCATCGCCACAATCTGACTATCGCCGTGGTGTGCACGTCGCCCGAGGTTACGCTGGCGTGCGCAGCCGTCAATCTGCCGATCGGCTCTCTCCTGCAAAAGCGCCCCGATTGGTGCTTCGACGGCGCGGACGAGGTGGATCCCGCGCGCAATCTGATCAAAGGCCGCGGCGGCGCCATGTTCATGGAGAAGGTGATGATACATGCGGCGCCGAAGAGCTGCATTCTGGTGGATCGATCCAAGCTCGTGCCGAAGCTGGGGACGAAATTTCCTATCCCGGTGGAAGTCCTGCCGATCGCGCTGCGCGTAGTCGAGCACGAGTTGCGGGATCTCGGCGCGATCGAGGCTCCGATGCGAATGGCGGTGAAGAAGGATGGTCCGGTCATTACGGAGAACGGCAATTTCATCCTGGACGTCCGGTTTGCGGAGATCCATTCGTCGCTGGAGCGGGATATCAAGGCGATACCGGGCGTGATCGAATCGGGGCTGTTCTGGGGCCGCGATGTCGAGATCGTCGTCGCCGAAGAATAATGGTTTTTTGGCACAGGCCTCAGCATATCCGGCCTGCGTTTCCGTATAGGGCAGGATGATAGGGGCACCTTCGGGTTCGGCGGATTGGCAATCCACAACCTGTGGTTTTTCCCGGAATGCCTGTGTAAGCCCCACAGAAATTTTCGAGAATAATCCGGCAGCGCGCGCACCAGAGTCTTTCATGCCGTTATTCAAAACGCGCAGCGCCGCGGTGTGCGGGATCGACGCCCTTCCCGTCGACGTCGAAGTGGACCTCTATCGCAGCGGCATGGCCCGCGATTTCATGCTGGTCGGCATGCCCGACACGGCGGTGCGCGAAAGCCGCGAGCGCATCAAATCGGCGCTCATGAATTCGGGGTTCGGCTATCCGAACCAGGCCGTGACCGTCAACCTCGCGCCCGCGCATGTGCGCAAGGAAGGCGCCGGATTCGATCTGCCCATGGCCCTCGCGATTCTCGGCGCGATGGGAACGTTCAAGGGACTCGACAAACACCTGGCGGTCGGCGAACTGTCGCTCGATGGCGCCATCAGGCCGGTGCGCGGCGCGCTCTCGGTCGCGGTGTGCGCGCGGGACCAGCGGATCGAGAATCTGATTCTTCCCTCCGAAAACGCCGCCGAGGCATCCGTCGTAGACGGGGTGAACGTTTACGGCGTGACCCATCTGGCGGAAGTGGTCGCGATGCTGCATAAGCCCGAAGCGTTCGCGCCGGTCCGGCATGCGCCCGGGAAACCCTCCGCGGCCGCTTCCGAATCCGCGCCCGATTTTCGCGATGTGCGCGGCCAGACCACCGCGAAGAGGGGTCTGCAGGTCGCGGCGGCGGGCGGACACAACGTGCTGATGATCGGTCCGCCCGGCTCGGGGAAAACCATGCTGGCCAAACGATTCGCGGGCATTCTGCCGCCGCTCACGTTCGAAGAAGCCATCGAGACCACGAAGATCCACAGCATCGCCGGCGTGCTTCCGCCCGGCGCCGGACTGCTGCACACGCGTCCTTTCCGCACGCCCCACCACACGATTTCGGACGCGGGGCTGATCGGCGGCGGGACCGGTTCGCCGCGTCCCGGCGAGGTCAGTCTCGCGCATAACGGCGTGCTGTTTCTCGATGAGTTCCCGGAATTTCCGCGCAACGTTCTGGAAATTCTGCGGCAGCCGCTGGAGGATCTCACGGTCACCGTCGCGCGCTCGAACATGACGCTCTGCTTTCCCGCGAGCTTCATGCTGATTGCGGCGATGAATCCCTGCCCCTGCGGCTACTACGGCGATCCCACGCGCGAATGCCGCTGCACGCCCGCGATCATCCAGCGCTATCTCGGCAAGATCAGCGGACCGCTGCTCGACCGCATCGACATTCAGATCGAAGTGCCCGCGGTGCCGTACAAGGAACTGCGGTCGGGAGAGATGGCCGAGACGTCGGCGGACATGCGGTCGCGGGCGGCGCGGGCCCGGGAAATCCAGCAGCAGCGCGGATACGCCAATGCCCGCATGCCGACGCGTCTGATCCGCAAACAATGCGCACTTGACGACACGGGCGAGCGCACCCTCGAAATGGCCATGCGCCGCATGAGTCTTTCGGCGCGTGCGCACGACCGGATTCTGAAGGTCGCGCGCACGGTGGCCGATCTCGACGGCTCGGATACGGTGGCGGCGAAGCATATCGCCGAAGCCATTCAATACCGCAGCCTCGACCGGAACTATTGGAATTAGCCGGAAAGCTGTCAGACTGAACGCGTGACGCGCAAGCCAGTCCCAGGACGGCGCCGTCGAAGTGAATGCCTGATTAAGTAATTGAAGATCAAAGATACCGGCGAAGGATCCTCCGAGCGCAACGGCCGGACCGAGGCAGAGGAATATGGCCGTCTGTACAGCACCGTGAGCCATCAGCGCGAGGAGAGCGAGTCGAGGCAGCGAACAATCTGGTGCGACAGGTAACGCCGACCGTTTCCGTCCATTTGGCCCGCGTGGCTGCGGCAGGCGGAGGCGTCAATACTCTTCACAATTCCAGGTGATGGCCGTGCACGACACAGCGAATTCAGCCTATCCACTGGCCGTACCGGTACCGAATGGCCTCCAAGTCTCAAATTCTTAATTTGTTAATTAAGACTTTTTCAGCGCAACGGGCTTCGCGAATGACCGCCCTGATGCACCGTGTCCACGCGCAGACAGGTTCGTCTTAGGCGGATTCGGGCGGCGCTTTGCTAATCGCCGGTATTGGGCTATCATCAAACCTATCACCAAACGCATTCTGGAGGATAAGCATGAAAAGCGCCGCATGGATGTCTCTGGCCGTCCCGACCTTTTTGGCTTGCGCTTCCGCGCAAGCGAGCCCAACCATTTTCGCCGCCGCCTGCTGCAACGGGGCCGGCTACATATCCATCATCAGCAC
>JASHSD010000951.1 GCA_030036985.1 Bryobacteraceae bacterium | reverse complement strand
AAACGCAAAGGCGCGACTGCCCTGACCCACGTCTCCAGATTCCAAGCTGCCGGATCGGGGACGATCATGGCGGATTGCGGCGCGCCGTCCCGCGGCTCGGCGATGAGCTCGACGCGGCGGGCGGAAAGAAAATCGCCGATCGCGCCCGCGGCGGCGGCAAGATACACCGGCTCTTCCCGCGCCGATCCGGCGATCTCCCGAAGCTTTGTAACGGCCTTTTCGGAATGCGCGCGCAGAAACACGACGCGGGTGAGAAAGCGTTGTCCGCGGCTGCGTATGAAGGCGAACACACTCAGCGCGAGACAAAAGCCGGCGAAGATCATACCGGCGGAAAACGGATCGCGCTGCGCCTGATCGAGCAATCCAAAGCGCGTCTCAGCCTCAAATGCCGTCCAAACGGCGACCGCGGCGAGGCCCGCGCTCACCAGAAATCGAATGAACGCGTCGAGCAGCAGAAATCGATAATCCTGCAGCAGTACGAAGAGCGCGAGAGGGATTCCGGCGTGATGAATCGCCGCCTCGCCCGTCCACGGTTTGATCTCGTGCGGCGATTCGAAGTGAACGAACGAGATGGCAAGCAGAAACAGCACCATGGCGCCGAGCAGGCGCGCGCCGCTGCCGTCTTTGGGTCCGCTGAAGGCCTCCTGCGCGACGCAGATCGTCGTCAGGAGGCCGAAGCCGATGGTGATCAGAAGGATCGCGGCGTAATGAAAGCGCGGCGCGCCGGTGACCAGATCCACGATGTGCAGCCCGACCGCCGCGGTGCTCACGGCATAGCCGGCGATCCACAGGGCGCGCTGCCGCGAGCGCAGAGAGATGTGCAGCAGCACCGCGGGAAGCAGGCTGAGCACGGAAAAGCTTCCGGCGACGATGACATCGGCAATGCGATCGCCGTTGGGGATTGTAGCCATGCCGACCAGCGAGCCGAGGTTCCACAGCAGGGCGAGTCCGGCCGCGACGCTCGGAAGAAGGCTGCGCTCGCCGGTGGCGCGGCGCCAATCGAGCAGCAGAAGATACAGGAGAATTCCGAAAATCATGGCGCCCGCGCAGTGGCCTATAGTGTTGACCAGAACCGGAGCGTGGATACTGAGACGATCGGGCATCCCTCTCAATTACGATAGCTGAACTGCTAAACTTTCGGCTTGACGGCTCGTCGGTGTCCACGGTATGGAAGGCCATCGGGGTACGGAAATGACGCAAATCGACGAGGGAACGCCCGCGGCCGGAGCATATCGCCGGGAAGACGTTCGGCGCATCGTCAATGTCACCGAGCGTCAACTGCGGGCATGGGAAAAACAGGGTTTGGTCAAGGCCGGCGTCAGTTTTGGTTTCTCAGATCTGCTGGCGCTCAAGACTCTTAAGGAGCTCCGGGAACGGCGCATCGCACCGGTGCGGATTCAACGCGCAGTCTCCTCGCTTAAATCGAAACTGGAGAATATCGATTATCCGCTGGCGCAGCTTCGCATCACGACTGAAGGTCGCAGGATCACGGTTCATCTCGCGGGGGACCGCATGGAGCCGATCACCGGCCAACTGCTGCTCAACTTCGATGCGAAGGAGATCGAGAAGCTCCGGTCGTTTCCCGTGAAGGTGGAAACGGCTCCCGCGAACGGGGTCGGACAGGAGCGCCTCGCCGAGCACTGGTTTCAGCGCGGACTGACGCTGGAGGAAGCGGGCGCGCCCGCGGAGGAAGCCGTCGCCGCGTATCGGAAGGCGATCGAGGCGAATCCGAAGGCGCCGGGCGCGCTGGTGAACCTCGGCACGATCTCATTCCGTTTGAAAAGAATGGAGGAGGCCGAGAGTTATTATCGGCGCGCGATCGAGGCCGATCCGGCTTATCCGCTGGCGCACTTCAATCTCGGCAATCTGCAGGATGAACTGGGGCTACCGGCGGACGCGCGGAAGCATTATCTTGAGGCGGTGCGGCTCAATCCGCGTTATGCCGACGCTTACTTCAATCTGGCGCTGCTGGCCGAGCGCGGCGGCGAACTGCTGCAGGCCATCGGCTATTGGAACACGTACCTCAAACTGGATTCCACCAGTTCCTGGGCGGGCGCGGCGCGGAAGCAGCTCGATAGGCTGAAGAAATCGGTGCGGACGAAGTAAGATTCGAACCCGGCGAATATGCGCAGACGCGCCCGATTGCATCGACATGACCGACACGTCGACTGTTACAATTTGTCCGACGAGTGTAACAGTCACGAAGGACACCGTTTCTTCCACGGAAACGACCTACATGGAGACGAATCGTGAGAAATGGCACACATCTGAACAAAATGTTGGCAGGCTATGGACGCTTATTCTGCACTGTCCTCGGCAGTCTAACGATGCTTTTGATAGGAGCGCCCATCGCGCGCAGTCAAGGTGTTGGCGAAAATGGAAGCGTAACACTGAATGTCAGGAGTGGCAGGCCATTAGCCGAAATGCTGGATAAAACACAGCATCTATATGGCAATCCAATCAGCTTTGAAGAAGCTCCTTATGAGAGCCCGTTCGATCTCAAGACCATTTCTATTAAACAGTTGGATGGCTCGACCAAACAGTTTTTGGTTATGCCAATTTCCGATTTCACCATAACCCTGGGACCGCCTGATACATCTGCTTATGCTGCAGCAGAGTCGGTCCTCGCGGGATACGGCAGC
>JASHSD010000950.1 GCA_030036985.1 Bryobacteraceae bacterium | reverse complement strand
AAATGTGCCGTCGCCGTTGCCCAGCATGACGTAAAGCGGCCCACTTCCGAGCGCGAGGTCCACGATCCCGTCGCCATTAAAATCCGCAACCGCTATCGGGCCCAAATCCGGAGGCGTCGATTCCTGCAGAGTCTGAAAGCTTCCGTTTCCGTTCCCGAGCAGAACAGTGAGACCGTTGTCATTCGGGATCACGAGGTCCGGCTTCCCGTCTCTGTTGAAGTCGCCCGTGGCGATGGCCGTGGGATCCGGACCAACGGACACAGTCGAGGGCGTTTGAAACGTTCCATCGCCGTTCCCCAACAGAATCGTCACGGAACTGTTGTCCCCGTTGATATTCGAGATCGCGAGGTCGGCGTGGCCGTCCACATTGAAGTCGGCCACAACCGCTTGTCCCGGAGTCAGACCGGCGGGATAGCTCACCGGATTCTCAAAACCGTTTTCCGGCAAGGCATTCACGGTCTGCCGCAGGGTCGGCGAGACGCTTGCGGTATAAGTTCCGTTCCCCGGAAAAAACGCCGTAAAAGAATGAGCGCCCGCCGCTGGCAGCGCCGTGCTGAACGTTGCCTCTCCGCCGTTCAGCGCTTCTGTTTCCATCAGGTTCACGCCGTCCATGAAAACGATGTTCCCGGCGGCCGTTGCCGGAGAAACCGTGGCGGTCAGCGTGATGCTTTGACCATAGGTCGACGGATTCATTGACGAAGACAGGGACGTGGTGACAGGGACCGTTGGGACCGCTTTTCCCAGAAGCACATTGACCGTGTTGGTGGAATTGTCCAGGACCGACAGGTCGCTCACTCCGTCGCCATTGAACTCGCCGACGGCGAATGCGACCGGGTTCCCGGCCACGCCATATTCGACCTGCGCTTCGAACTGACCGTTCCCCTCGCCGAACAACACACTGATGTCGCCACTGACTTGATCGAGGACGGCCAGATCGATCTTGCCGTCGCCGTTGAGATCTCCGGTTGCGAGAGCCACGGGGCCGACCCCGACGGTATACTGCGCAGGTTGCTGGAAAGAGCCGTCGCCGTTTCCCGGCAATACGCTGATAATGCCCTGCCCGGAGTTGCTGAAGTCCGCCACCGCAAGATCGGTGTTGCCGTCACCATTGAAATCCCCGGCGGTTATCGACAATGGCAGGGGCACGAACGCGATAATCGTGGCCGCGGCGAATGTGCCGTCGCCGTTTCCGGGCAGAATGCTGATGTTTTCGCCGTCGTAACTGCCAATGGCCAAATCCACGCTCCCGTCTCCGTTGAAATCGCCTGCGACGATGGAACGCGGTACGCCGGGGGTTTTGTAATTAACGGCCGGCTGGAATGTCCCGTCGCCGTTGCCGATCAGGAGGCTGATGCCGGTCTCATCGGCTACGGCGGCGTCGATAATCCCGTCGCCGTTGAAATCGGAAAGCGAAATCGAGGAGGGTCCGATTCCTACAGGGAAGTTCACGGGCTGCTGAAACGTTCCATCGCCGTTGCCCAAAAGAATGCCGATATTGCCGCCGCCTTCGTAAGAGTCTGCGACAGCAAGGTCCATTTTGCCGTCTCCGTTGAAATCGCCGGCTACGACAGCGGCGATCCCGCTTCCGGGGACGTAATATACCGGCTGCCGGAACGTTCCATCGCCATTACCCAAATAAATGGCGAGGCCGCCGGCCGCGGCTTCGGAATCGGCCACCGCGAAGTCTTCCTTCCCATCTCCGTTGAAGTCGCTGACGACGACCGCGGCGGGGGCGTCGAGTCCTCCATATCGGACAAGCGGTTGAAATCCGTTCTGCGGCATGGCATCGACATTGAGCGAAACCACGCCGGATAAGCTCGATGCAAAGACAGCGCCTCCCGTGTACCGCGCGGTGAGCGAATGCTTTCCCGCGGGAATGAGACTGGTTGTGAACGATGCCTGCCCGCCCGTCAGATTTGCGAAGCCGAGCACGGTCACGCCGTCATAGAATGCAACCCGACCGGTGGCGGATGAGGGCGAAACTGTGGCGGTCAGCGTTACGGCTCGACCGAATTCGGACGAATCCGCCAACGCAGTGAGTGCAACCGTGCTGACCGTCGCTCCGTGGAGAAGGCAGGCGGAGAAGAAGAACAGCAGGGCCGAATACCCCTGGGTCCGACGCATATAAGGAAAAATAGCTCGTTTCTCGCTTCCTGTCACGGTAGCACGAGGAGGCTGGAAAATTGGGATTCCACTCTCACGCCCCGAATCCATGGGGCTGTTTTTCCTGATACGCTCTTACGGTATGCCCCGAAGAACAATTCGTGAGACCGTCGAGTCCGGCATCAACAATCTCGCCGAGCTTCAGGACGCCCTGCTGACGGCGATCCAGCTCGAATTTTCGACCATTCCGCCGTATCTCTGCGCGCAATGGTCAATCAACAACGATCCCAGCGACGTGAACGACATGATTCAGGGAGTGGTCGTGCAGGAGATGCTGCATTTCGGCCTGGGATGCAACATGTATACCGCCACCGGCGGATCGCTGCTGGGAAAGATCGCAAATTCTTCTTTTGTGCCGAGCTATCCCAGCGACGGCTTGCCCGGCGGCGTGCATCCGGGGCTTGTGGTGTCGCTGTCGCCGCTGAGCAGCGAGACGCTGCGGACGTTCATGTCGATCGAATACCCCGATGTCACGCCGGTTGTCCAGCAGCCGCCCTCTCCGCCTTCGCCCACCCCGCCTGTTCCGCCGACCATCGGGCAGTTTTACCAGACGATCGCCGCCGGCTTCCAAACCGTGTTCCCAAGCGGCTCCCTGCCCCACAATCCGTCTCTCAACCAGGTGGTCACCAATGTGGATTCCGATCAGCTGTTCGCCATCAATACGGTCGCGGATGCATTGAAGGCGATCCAGGAGATCACCGACCAAGGCGAAGGCAGCAGCACGTCACCCGACGAAGGCACGTTCGATCCGGATGAACTCGCGCATTACTACACCTTTGCGCAGGTCTATTACGGCAAACTGGTTGCACAGGTGGGAAGCGGCTACCAGTACTCGGGCGCGACCGTCACCATGCCGAGCGCCTACAATTTCGCGCCGCAAACGCCGGGAGCGCCGGGCCAAACATCGTTCATCCGGACATTTACGAAATTGCTGACGCAGTTGGAATCGTCCTGGACAAGCGGAGCGAGCATCGAGACGGCCATCGACACGATGTTCACGCTGCAGGGCGACGGTGTCGGCCTGATCATGGCCGGTTACACGCCTCAGTTCACATTCGAGTCGGCGGCGGTTCCGACCCACGCATAGCGGCCAATGGCAAAAGATCGCTCCCTCGCGGTCGCGGCTCGGTAACGTCGCGGCTCGGCAAGGTAACGTTTTTACCGAGCCGCGCGCGCAAGCAAGCGGTGGTCAGTTCTCACCCGGCTTTTCCACATGATCGACCACCAGGTATTCCACCGGACCCCGCCCCGCTTCCAGCTTGAGGCCCAGCTGCTTCTCGACAGCATCGAAGATGGACGGCGCGGCCGTTCCCGACGAGGTATCCGGGGCGCCGGCGTCGCTCTCGCGGCCGGGGGTGGGCGGCGCCGGATCGCGCGCCCAGCGGAGATGCACATCGAATGTTCCGGTAAGGCCGGTCTGATCGATCACGGGCCGCTGCAGCGGTCCGGAAAGAGACCACGCCAAACTTCGGTACGCCACGCCGGTGGGGTCCGACATCATGACTCCTCTCCAGTCGAGAGTCACCACCAGACCTTCATTTTGGACGCTGTAGCATTCGTTGGGCAGGTCTTTCTTCACCGGCACGCAGCTGCCCGGCGGCATTTTCACGCCCCCTTTCGCCACTCTCAGGAAGTAGACGGGCTGTTCTTTCATTTCCCGATGATGCTTCAGCCCGAACCGTTCTTCGAGAAGGTGCTGCAGTGCGATCAGTACGCGGTCTTCGCCGCTCGCATCGCCGGTCTTCGCGTCGATATCGTATCTTTCGGAAAGCGTCCAGCCGGGAAGGTCGCCGGAGAGATTGCCGGAGCGGATCCGGAACGCGGTGAGGATCAGCCATTGCAGCGCGAGATCCTTTCCTCTGAATCTGCCTGGCGTGATCTCCACATTTCCGCCCGGCTCGGGATTCTTACTCAGCCTGATGGAGGCGACTTCGAAATGCGGCGCGTCGGCCGCTGCCGCGAGACCGCCGACAGCCGCCAGCGCGGCAAGCGCAACGAGAGAAAGGCCGGTGCTGTGCATAATCGCGTCCGTAGTAATATCGATGGCGGAAGTGAAGCTTCCTCCAAATCATTTCATAGAATAGTGACCATGGAATTCAAGAGACTGACTGGACGCGGGCTACCCCCGCGACGATGGATAGCCGTGGCCGCCGCACTGGCGGTGGTCGCGTCGATTGGCGCCGGGTTGGCGCCCGCCCAGTCGGCGCCCCCGCAAAAACCGCTGTTGGCGGAACAGGTTTTCAAAAACGTCCGCGTGCTCAAGGGACTCACCGTGGACGACTTCATGGAGACCATGGGGATCATCT
Source organism: Bryobacteraceae bacterium (assembly GCA_030036985.1). Classification (GTDB taxonomy): domain Bacteria; phylum Acidobacteriota; class Terriglobia; order Bryobacterales; family Bryobacteraceae; genus BOG-234. The sequence goes on along the minus strand of JASHSD010000950.1, from coordinate 2,763 downwards.
GCGCCGGGCTCGCCTTCGACTGCTCCGATTGCCACGCGAACGCCGGCACGAACAGAGTGAACTGGGCCGCCGACACGCCGCGAAAAGTCATCGCGCGCACCATGATCACCATGGTTCAGAACATCAACAAAAACAACTTCGGCGGCCGCCAGGAGGTGACCTGCTGGACGTGCCATCGCAATCGCGATAAACCGCTGGTCACGCCGACGCTCGCGGTCATGTACGGCGAGCCGTCCCTTATTCCGGACGATGTCGTCGCGAAGACCCCCGGCCTGCCTTCCCCCGATTCGATTCTCGACAAATTCATCGAGGCGTCGGGTGGAGCGCAGCGCCTTGCGGCCGTGACCAGCATTGACGCCACGGGCACGAGCACCGGATTCGGCGGATTCGGCGGCGACAGCGCCGCGGAGATTGCCGCAAAGTTTCCGGATCAACGCGCCACCATCGTTACGTATCCGCCGGCGACGGGCCGAGGCAAAGAGATCAGGGTCTACGACGGCCACAGGGGCTACACGCGCACGCCGCTCAACGTCTTAGGCGGCTTCGAGCTGTTCGGCGGCGACCTCGACGGCGCCAGGTTCGACGCGGAACTGGCTTTTCCGGGGCAGATCAAGCAGATTCTTACCAATCTGAGGACCGGCGAGCCGGAAACCATCTCCGACATTCCGGAATCTCAGAGCCAGCAGGCGGTTCAGAAGGATCTGGCGCCGGTGAAAAGCTACGACGTTGACGTCGTGCAGGGAACCGGGCCCCGAGGCCTTCTGGTGACGCTGTATTTCGACAAGCACACCGGCCTGCTCGACCGCGAACTGCGTTACAGCGATACGCCGATCGGCCGCGTTCCCACGGAAGTCGATTTCTCCGATTATCGCGATGTGAACGGCATCAAGCTGCCGTTCCGCATAGCCTACGTGTGGCTGGACGGACGCGATGCGATCAAGCTGAACGACATCAAGACGAACGTGCCGATCGCCGAGGCGAAGTTCGACATTCCCGCTCCGACACCCAAGCCGTAAGATGGTCGCTTCTGAGGGGTCGCGGCTCAGTAGCTTTCCAAACCGCGACCCTTCCGAGCCAAGACCGTTCTGAGCCGCGACCGCGAGGGAGCGATACTTACTGTCCCGCGGACGCGGACTCCTGTTTCCTCACGATTTTCCGGCGAAGATCCGGCCAGAACTCGCGCGTCACGTACGTCAAAGCATCGTACCCGAGCTGAGTGACCCACACCGAAGCGATGTTGGAGAGGTTTCGGTCCTCTCTGGGATGGTAAGCATAGGTGACCATCCCCGCCGTCATGGCGCTGCCAAGAATTTCCGAGTAATTAAACTGCTCGGCGCCGGAATCGGAGCGCGTGACGACTATGCGGCTTAAGGCATAGCCCAGGCGATGCATAAAACCACCCTCGCTGGTGCGATAGAAGCGCGGATCCTGATGCAGAAGGCTTGGCAAGACCGCCCCCACCATGAAATTCTCGGTCACGCCGTCCCCGAGATCCGAGGCGAACCGCCTGGCGTACCCGACGCCGCCCTGGCCGTAAGCGGGTTCGCTGTTCTCGGCCTGTCCAAAGCCCGCCAACATGGCGTACCACGGAATCTGCACGTAATCGAATGCGCCGCGAGCGGCCAGCTTAAACTTCTGACCGGCGTTCAGCGGAGGCAGCGTCCCCGTGTCATCGACTGTCTGGAAATTCGGAAGCGCGAAGAGAAGACGCTTGCTCGATGCGGCGTTCTGAGCGCTGTTCGGTACCGCGTTGGCCGGTTGCGGCTGCGCGGACCCATCTGATGACGCATCCGGCGCAGCCGTCTGCGCCGAAAGTGGAACGCCCACCAGCATAGCGAGAAGGATGGCCCGTATGGGGCGCGGAAAATTGAGCCGCAGCAAGATTGGAAGACGCGACACCGCGAATAAAAGTTGCACGGCGCGGCCCGGCGGCCGTCGCAGAGCCTGTTCGCTACGCTGGACAGATGCAATGGTATGAGGAGGAGGTCAGCGCTTTGGAGCGATCCGTTTCTCTGCGTTTGAATGGCAGCCGTCCCCCGGTTTTTTACGGCAGTTCTTCTTTCCGTCTCTGGGAAACTCTTGCCGTTGACTTCGCGCCTGACGTTCTCAATCTCGGCTTCGGCGGCTCCACCCTCGAAGCCTGCGATTATTTTTTTGAACGCCTCGTGGCGCCGGCGCACCCGCGATCGCTGCTGCTTTACGCCGGAGACAACGATCTGGGCGACGGAGTGAGCGTGGAAAGGATTCTGAGCTTCTTCCGCTCGCTCGCAGACAAGGTCCACCGCTCCCTCGGCGCAATTCCGTTCGGATTCGTCTCGGTCAAGCCCAGCCCGGCGCGGTGCGCGATTATCGATCGAATAAAGCTGCTCAACGACGCGATCCGACGCGAAATCGAGTCCCGTGAAGCGGGATATTATGTCAGCATCTTTCCGGCCATGCTGAACAAGGCGGGCAAGCCGAACGCAGCGTATTTCCGCGAAGACGGCCTGCATTTGAATCGGGACGGCTATCGCCTCTGGGGACAACTGCTGAAGCCTTATCGTAACCGGATCTTCAACGAGTGTTCGTCGTCTTAGAACCTTACTTTTTTACGCTGGAAGCTTGAGGCGCCAGTATCACAAGTGGTTCAGCCATCGTCTCGGACGCGACATGGAGTTGCTTGTCTTCGGCCATGCGGGCGCCAAAGTTCTTGTATTTCCGGCCACTGGTGTCCGGTAAAGTACTTTATGAAAACCGATAAGGATCGTATTTTCAGGCGGATAT
>JASHSD010000949.1 GCA_030036985.1 Bryobacteraceae bacterium | reverse complement strand
TGACGAAGATAGCCTTTGCGCTCCAGGATCGTCATCGTGGTCAGCACCGTGTTGTAGGCGGGGGCCGACGACTTTGCCAGCGCTTCCACCACTTCCGGGACAGTGGCTTTGCCTTTCCGCCAGATCACCTCCATCAGGCGGAGTTCGGCTTCGGTCAGGCCGATGGATTTCGTTCGGGCCATGGATGACTCCTAAATCGTTAGGAGTAGTTTGATTTTAAGAGCTGTCGCGCGAGATGTCAACTAAATAATTAGGAATTCCACGGGCAGCGCGCGGATGTAAAGTAAATTCATGGCCGCAACACCTTCCACGATGCTCGATTTGGGCACTTCGGCGCCCGCGTTTTCGCTTCCCGAGGTTGTTTCGAAGCGCACCGTTTCGCTCGACGCCTTCGCCGGGAAAAAAGGGCTGCTGGTGATGTTCATCTGCCACCATTGCCCGTTCGTCAAACACGTCAAAGATGAGTTGGCGCGATTGGGGCGCGATTATGCGGGCCGCGATCTCGGTATTGTCGCCATCAGTTCAAACGACCCGGCCGTTTCCTCCGACGATTCGCCGGAGGGTCTGGCGCGCATGGTTGCGGATTGGGGTTTGAATTTCCCGGTCTGTTACGACGAAAGCCAGGCAGTCGCGAAGAGCTACGCGGCGGCGTGTACGCCGGATTTCTTTTTGTTCGATTCGGCGCGGCGTCTGGTCTATCGCGGGCAGCTCGACGACAGCCGACCGGGCAATGGTAAGCCGGTCACCGGCGCGGATCTGCGGGCGGCGATTGATGCGGTGCTCACAGGACGGGAAGCCAGTGCGCGCCAGATGCCGAGCGTCGGCTGCAATATCAAATGGCGTGCGGGCAATGAGCCGGCTTATTTCGGCGCGCCGGTCGGGGCCGCGCGGTCGTAAGGGTTGGTTCCGCGGCCTGGCCCTTTTCGCTTCATAGGACAGCTGCGGCCGCCCTTCCTTTCTCTCCTTTCGGGGCGGCCTGGAGTCACGCAAATCCGAGGGTTATGATCGGTCTCGTGCCGGGCAGAAGCCCGACCGCAGTCCCGAAGGCCTGACCCCACAAAAACCTACTGGCATTTGATTGCCAATCCGCTGCAGGATGCATCCTGCCCTACACGAACATGTTCCGATTAATCCGAGTTTCTCACATACTCTAGCTCTAGCCTAAAAGCACAGGCTCCGTTCGACAGGTCTGTGAGAAATACAGGTTAATCCGCGCCGGAGATTTGGTGGAGCACCTGCTCCGCCTGCTCCTCGGTGAAGCCCTCCACTTTCGAGGAGTGGTTCATCGAGCAGAATTTCGGGCCGCACATCGAGCAGAACGCCGCTTCCTTGAAGCCCTCTTCGGGCAGCGTCTCGTCGTGCATGGAACGCGCCGTTTCGGGATCGAGCGATAGCTCGAACTGCCGGTTCCAATCGAAGTTGTAGCGGGCTCGGGAAAGCTCGTCGTCGCGGTCGCGCGCGCCGGGGCGGTGCCTGGCAATATCCGCCGCATGCGCCGCGATCTTGTAGGCGATGATGCCGGCCTTCACGTCCTCGCGGTTGGGCAGGCCGAGGTGCTCCTTCGGCGTTACGTAGCAGAGCATGGAAGCGCCGTGCCAGCCGATCATGGCCGCGCCGATCGCTGAAGTGATGTGGTCGTAGCCCGGCGCGATATCGGTCACCAGCGGCCCGAGCGTGTAGAACGGCGCTTCGTAGCACATCTCGCGTTCCTTGACGACCTGCAGTTCGATCTGGTCGAGCGGAATGTGGCCGGGGCCTTCGATCATCACCTGAACGTCGTAATCCCAAGCCTTCTTCGTCAGCTCGCCCAAGGTCTTCAGTTCCGCGAATTGGGCCTCGTCGCTGGCGTCGGCAATGCAGCCGGGACGCAGGCCGTCGCCGAGCGAAAAACTGACGTCGTATTTCTGGAAGATTCTGCAGATGGCGTCGAAGTTTTCGTAGAGCAGGTTCTGGCGATGGTTCTTGACCATCCATTCGGCCAGAATTGCGCCGCCGCGGCTGACGATGCCGGTGATGCGTTTAGCCGCCATCGGCACATACTGCACCAGCACGCCCGCGTGGATCGTCATGTAGTCGACGCCCTGCTCGGCCTGCTCTTCAATCACTTCGAGCATGACGTTGATGTTGAGGTCTTCGACGCGGCGCACACGCGACAACGCTTCGTAGATCGGCACCGTGCCGATGGGTACGGGCGAGTGGGCGATGATGGCCTTGCGGATCTCCGGGATGTCGCCGCCGGTCGAGAGATCCATCACGGTGTCGGCGCCGAATTTGACCGAGTAGCGCAGCTTTTCCAGTTCCTCGTCGATATTCGAAGTGGTGGCCGAGTTGCCGATATTGGCGTTGATCTTGCACTTCGATTCGACGCCGATGGCCATCGGTTCGAGATTGGTGTGATTGATATTGGCGGGGATGATCATGCGCCCTCGCGCCGTTTCGGAGCGAATCAGCTCGGGCGAAACTTTTTCCCGGCGCGCGACATATTTCATCTCTTCGGTGACGATGCCCTTGCGGGCATAATGCATCTGCGTCCGTACCGAATCGGACATTCGTTTTTGAACCCAAGGCGTGCGCATACTTAAAGCCAGTGTATATCGGTTCCGTGAATGAACGCGGCGCGGTTTCCGTGTATACTTTGCGGCATGGCGGAAATCGACAAACACAAGGCCGGC
>JASHSD010000948.1 GCA_030036985.1 Bryobacteraceae bacterium | reverse complement strand
CGAACTTGAAGTTGCCCTTTTCCCCGCTGGCGAGGTCGCGGTCGATGAGATCGGCGCCGTTCGGGCCGGCGGCGCCGCTGGCCGGAGGTCCCAGTTGGGCGAGAGTGGTGGCGTACTGGCCGTATTGCGAGTAATACTGCGTTTCGGCGGTATGGATGGTGGTGATGGCCTTTTCCGCCGCCATTTCCTGGGCATAGCGGCGGGCGTTGTTCAGCTTGGGCAGCGCCACCGCGAGAATGATCAGGATGATCGCGATCACGATCAGAAGTTCGATCAGGGAGAAGCCGGAATTACGCCGCCGGCGGCCGCGGGTTTGAACCTGGTACATGGTTTCTTCTAGTTTATGACGGATCCGGGGGCCGCGGCGTTCAGGAGATCGCTGCCATCAGCAGCGCGCAGTTCGCACGCCCGGCCGCCAGCGTGGCGACGGCGCTTCCCATCAGAAACGGCTTCTCTTCTTCTTGACGGCGGGCAGCGACAGCATCAGGCCGCCCAACAACAATCCGAGCAACGCTCCGCACAGCGCGCCGGCCCGTGCGGCCGCGGCACTGCTTCGCCTGGAACGCTCGACTTTCTTCAACTCATTCGTGTCGGCGATCGCCGGCAGGATGGATATCGTTCTTCGCGATCCCCAGAACCTCAAATCGATGCGCGGCCTGTTTCGCGTCCTCATAAGTCGGCAGGACTCCACCCGCCTGCGATCTGACCTGGCTGCCGAGCGCGTGGCTATATGCCGACGACGACACCGGTGTTTCGAAACAGATAGGCGTACTCGCGGAGAGATTCCTGGGAACGGAATGCGCCGGCGTGCTGTTTGAGACTAGCCGAAGATGGTAATGCCGCCACCCGATCCGCCGCCGCGGCCCCACCCCCCGCCGGATCCGCCGGAAGGCGGGCCGCTCGGGGGATTGCCAAATTTACCGAATCCGTGAACAATCATGGAGCTGACCGGCTTGCCGGATGGATCGACCACTTCGGAGAGCGCCGCCCGGATGATCTCCGCGGGAACGCCGACGTGGAGGAGCCCCTCCGTACATTGTGCAATGACGCTTGATACCGGCGAATAGAAGCCCCCTGGAGTGCGAGAGGCGTCAAAGTGCGACCCGATGACCTTCTGGTTGATTTCCGCTTTGCCGATTCCCACCTGGTATGAACTGGCAGATAGGGTGTGGGCGATCCGCTCCAGATCCCGCGTGGTGCAGCGTGGATCGGAGAGCTCATCGAAGGGTCCTGAGCCGTCGGCGCCCGTCAGCGCCGCCATCCACTGTTTGACCCAGTTGGACCCGAACAGCTGCCAGCCGCGATTGTTGTGCAGCCATTGGACGATCACCAGGATCGAACTATCGGCGAGATGATGGGTGCGGTCCAGGCCGGACTCCTTGAGCCCTTTGCCGCTCTGCAAAAGGCCGGCGCCCTCGTATCGCGCACCAAAGGGCGACTGCAGGATCTGCTGGGTGAAATCCCTGGCGAAATCCTTTCGCTCGAGTTTCGTGTCCGCGCCTATGGCCCTGGCGGCATTCCTGGTGGTGGGCTGATCGTAGGTGACGCTGTATCCCTCGGGAGGGCCGCGATAGAAGTCCCGCTTTTTGGGCACGGAATAGGGCGTGAATGTGATACCGGTGTGTCTGGATGAGCGGAAGCGGAAGGAGTCTGACGAGACATCCGCGGCATTAATTTCGCCTAGTTGCCCAGGATGTTCGTCTCTCAGTTCCTGGACATCCGTGGGACGGAGCGCGCCCCCGGCATTGTTCACAATGACCCGCTGAATGGCGGAGCGATCAGGAATGCGAATGTTGGCCGCGGGCAAAGAGTTGAGCTGTGAAACGCCGGAGGCTCTTGCCGGCGCCGGGCACGGGGGCAGCGCGCGGTTGGGCCGGTAGACAGGCGGAGCCGAACCCCGCGGTGAGGGTTGCAACTGTGCGATACGGGCCGGAGCGTTGCCGGGCCGATACACAGTCGGAGCAGGACGCAGTGGATCCCGAAGTTGCGGCGGGGGCTGGACGGGACCAGATACGGGGCGATAGACCGGAGGAGCGATCAAGCGCTGGATCTTGCCCACAGGCTGGATTTGCCCCGCCGATGGCGGCGGCACAGACAAGACCCGCCTTGGACCGGAAGCCCCGGGCATTCCCTCTTCCTCCGCTGACAGTCAGGATACCATGGCTGGAAGCTATGGTCCTGTTCGTGTCGGAATGGAGTGGAAGAGGCTGGCGCGGATTGCCGGGTCGGGCCGGTTGCGGTGGTCCGGGCGGAATCGTGCGAGCAGGCGGAACGGATCGCGAGGCTTGCGCGGAAGGCGGCATAGCGGCACTGGAAAGGACGTTTCACGGCGCCCGGCGCGCGGGCCGTGATTGAGAACCTGCGAAGAAATACCGGGCGGATCATAGGCGGTTGGGGGCGGGAACTGGACGCTGAGAGCCGCTACCAGTTGAGCCGTAGCGCACGAGAGGCTCAGGACTATTATTCGGTCCTGTCAGCGCCTTTTACAGCCGCCAAAATCCCTGTGAAAGCGGCGTTCCGGCTATATGCCGCCGCCGCCGATTAAGTGAAGTGGCGGCTCCGTTGACGGGCAAATGCCATCCCTCTCGATCGCCAACCTGAAGGCCGACGACGTGCCGTGAAAAAGAATCGAATCCGGCCCACCGACTCCCCCCAAAATACGCTCCCGCCGCCGCGCCAAGGCTGCGAGCGATAGGGCGACCAATGTCTGTTCCTGATTCGATTATCCGCAACTTGCCCCAAACGAGTATCGATCCCGTGAAGTCCGCTCCACGGAGTCCGTGCTTGAATCGCGCCTGTGTGGGCGCGGCTCCGCTGTGGCCCCAGGCAACGGTGCGAAAATAGCGGCACGCCATGCTGACCGCCCTCACGCGCGCCGTGAGTCCGACTCTCGATGCCTGCGAACTGACCTGGCTGCCGCGCGAGAAAATCGACATCGCACGCGCCGTCTCTCAACATCACGAATATGAACGATGCCTCGCCGAACTGGGCCTGCGCGTCATCTCGCTGCCGGCGGAACCAGAGCTGCCCGATGCCATGTTCGTGGAAGATCCGCTGATCGTGGTCGACGAACTGGCCATCGTCACCCGCATGGGCGCGGTGAGCCGGCGCGCGGAGTGCGAGAGCCTTGCGCGCGCGATCGCGCCCTTCCGTTCTATCCACAGGCTGCGCGAACCGGCGACCCTCGAAGGCGGGGACGTGATGCGCATTGGCCGCGAAGTCTTCGTCGGCCGCACCACTCGCACGAACGAAGCCGGCATCGCGCAATTGAAGGCCCCGCTCGAACCGCTGGGCTATCGCATTCATCCTGTCGCGGTCGACGGGTGTCTGCATCTGAAATCCGCGTGCTGTTCGCTGGGCGGTGACCGGATACTGGCTAATCCTGCGTGGCTGGATGCCGCGCCTCTGCGCGATTACCGCATTCTAAAAGTGGCCGAAGATGAACCCGGCGCGGCCAATGTCCTGCGCATCGGCGACACAGTTCTGAT
>JASHSD010000947.1 GCA_030036985.1 Bryobacteraceae bacterium | reverse complement strand
GCCACAAACTTCGAACGCACGCCCTGCCGCTCGAGTTCGCCCAACAGGTAATCGAGACCGATGCAGTGGCTGCCGATAACGACGAGGTCGGCCAACTGTAGCTCGCGCCCCAGCAGTTGCACGTCGATGATGGTTCCCGCTTCGACGATCTCCTCATGCCGGCCGATCGTGGCGAAGCCGTCGGCGCGGCTGAATGTGGTGACGCTGCCGGAGCCTTGCCCCATAGGATACGCGGCGAGCGACGTGCCCGCGCCTTTCTCCGCCATCTCGACGAGGCCGACCAGAAGGTACTCGGTGCGGCCGATTTCGCTGTTGACCTTGACCGCGAGCCGGGCGGGCACAACGGTGCGTTCTTCAGCTCGGCGGCCGGCCATCATGCGAATCACCGGCGCGACAAATTCGTGGAACGTGAAGATCGCCGAAGTCGGGAAGCCGGGCAGCACGACCACCGGCCGGCCGCGAGTTGCGGCGAGACAGATCGGTTTGCCCGGCTTGAGCGCCACGCCATGCGCGACGATGCCGGGATCGCTGAGTTCGGCCACCACGCGATACGACACGTCGCCCGCGCCCTTGCTGGTGCCGCCGGAGAGCAGCACGATATCGGCGAATCCGAGTGCGTGATGCACCCTTTCGCGCAAGGCATCGATGTTGTCATGCGTGATGCCGAGGCGTGTCGGTTCGCCGCCCAACTCGCGCACGGCATCGGCAAGCACCTGGCCGTTCGAATCGTAAACCTTGCCGGGGCGCATCGGATCTCCGGGCGCGATGATCTCGTCGCCGGTCGAAAGAATGGCGACGACCGGCTTCCGCCACACCTCGACATGCGGGACGCCGATGGCGGCGAGCACGCCTGTGTCGCGGCTGGTCAGCGCTTCGCCGGCGCGCAGGACGGTCTCGCCCGCGGTGATATCGGTCGCGGCGAACGAGATGCCGCTGCCCGCGGTAACGGCCCGGCCGATGCGTAGCTCGCCGTCGCGCGCGTCGGTGTGTTCGACCATCACCACCGCGTCGGCCCCGCGCGGAAGCATACCGCCTGTGGCGATCAGCACAGCTTTGCCGGGACAAATTACGGTCTTCGGAACCACGCCGGTGTGGATCTCCTCGTCTTCGAGGCGAACCGTGCGAGGCGCTTCTTCGGAGGCGCCAAATGTATCTTCAGCGACCACCGCGAAGCCGTCCAAATTCGACCGATCGAACGAAGGCACGTCGACGGGCGATACAACGTCGGCGGCCAGCACGCGGCCGAGCGCCGCATCCAGCGGAACGATCTCGCTGCCGCGTGGCGAGCAGTCAACCGCGGCGCGGAATCGCCGCTCGGCTTCGTCGCGGTCGAGGACCTGGAGAAACTGCTCCTGTTCACGCATAGAGCCAGACCTCGACCTCGGCGCCTGCGGCGAAGCCTTCGCTGTCGTCGCCGACGATCACGAATCCGTCGGCGCGTGTGGTCGAGGAGAGCACCGACGCGCCGGTGATCGCGAGCGGCTCGACTTGGCCGTCGGCGATTTTCACGCGGGCATAATCGAGACGCCCGATGGGAGAACTGATTTTGCGATTCAATACTCCGCGCACGGGGCGATACGGCCAGGCTTTGCCGCGTCCGCCCAGCGCGCGAATGGCGCGGCCGGCGAAGAAATCGTAGGCGCAGAGGCTCGACACCGGATTGCCCGGAAGCAGGAACACGAGCCGATGGCCGAGGCGGCCGATTCCGGTCGGGCTGCTCGGACGCATCGCGATTCCGTGCACCGCCAGTTCGCCATGCTGCGCGAGAAGCATCGGGGCCAGGTCCTCGATGCCTACGCTCGATCCGCCGGTGACGATGACGATATCCGCATCCGCCCGCATTGCATCGAGAATGGCTTCGGTTTCGTCGCGCACCAGGCCCGGGAAATCGACGACCCCGCCATCGCGCTCGACCAGAGCCGCCAGCATCGGCCCGTTGGCGTCCGCGATATGAAAGTCTTCGGGATGCGAGCCGGACGGCAGCAACTCGTTGCCCGTCACGACCAGCCGTGCGCGTGGCCTGCGTACCATATGCGCCTCACCGCGACCGATCGAACTCAGAACGCCCAGGTCCTGCGGGCGCAGCACACGTCCCGGCTCCATGAGCGTCGTGCCGCGAACGATATCCTCGCCGCGCCGCCCCACGTTCCTGCCCGGAGAAACCGCGGCTAATGCCGCGACGCCGTGCGTTGTCTCTTCAATAAATTCGGCCGGGAGAACCGCGTCGGCGCCGCACGGAATCGGCGCTCCGGTCATCACCCGAACCGCCTGACCCGCCACGATGGAGCCGCGAAACGGAGATCCCGGCATCGAATCGCCGATAACAATCAGGGGCAGGGGATTGTAAGCGCCGGCGCCTTCGGTCGTGTGCGCCACAACCGCGTAACCGTCCATAGCGGCGCGATCGAACCCCGGCACGTCGACGTCGCTGACCACCGCGCTCGCGAGCACGCGTCCCGCGGCCATCCGCAGGGAGACGTTCTCAGCATCGAGCGGCTTCAGCTGTGAATCCAGCCAGGCAAGCGCGGCTTCGACGGTGTGGCGCGCCGCGAAACCTCGCATCCGCACGTCGTCGGCTGCTCCTCTGGAGAGATCGCGCATGCGGGTCGGACTCACGTTCATGTTACTTCAGCGTCGCTGCTCAGGCGCCGGGCGCGTTGGCATCCGGATAAAACACCTGGCGCCCGTCAATCCGGTAATTCGCGATCGCCTGTTGGCCCTCGGGTGAAATCAGAAACTCGATAAACGCCTGGCCCAGCGCCTTTTTGACATTCGGATGTTTCACGGGATTGACCAGCATCACCCCATACTGATTGAACATGCGTTTGTCGCCTTCCACCAGAATCCGTAAATCCGCCTTATTTCGGAAATTCGCCCAGGTTGCGCGGTCCGACAACACATAAGCCCCGCGGGCCGAGGCCATGTTGAGGGCCGCGCCCATGCCCTGACCAATCGATTCGTACCACGCGCCTTTGTCCTTTGCGATGTCGATTCCGGCGGCCTTCCAGAGGCTCAATTCGGCGAGATTGGTGCCGGAGCGGTCGCCTCTCGAAATGAAGAGAACCTTCTTATCGCGGATAGACCGGAAGGCGCGAGCCGCGTCATTCATCCCTCCGATGGCCGCCGGATCGCTCTTTTGACCGATCAGCACAAAGTCGTTGTCCATGACCGGATAGCGCCTCAGACTTCCGCCCTCCGCCACGAACTTCAGCTCCTCCGAACGCGCGTGCACCAGAACAACGTCGCAATCTCCGCGCCTTGCCGTCTCCAAGGCCTGACCCGTGCCTTGAGCCACAACTCTGACCGTAATGCCGGTATGCTGTTTCACGATCGGGAGAAGATAGTCGAACAAACCGGAGTCCTGAGTGGATGTGGTCGAAGCGAGTACAATCGACCGGTCCGGCGGCGCCCCGGCTGTGGCGGCGGCGAACAGGATGACGGCGGCTGCAAGTGCATGGGCTGTGCGCATCGATTTTTCCTCAAACTCATTCCAGCAGATCGCCGGCGATGAATCTCCTGGCTTCGTCTGTCACCGGATTCGCGAAGAACGCCCCGGCTGCGCCGGTTTCGACGATGCGGCCGCGGTGCATGAATGCGATCTCACCCGAGACTCGCCGGGCTTCTCCCAGGTCGTGAGTCGCCATCACGATCTTGACGCCGCGCGCCGCGGTCGCGCGCACGACCTCTTCGATCGCTCTCGTAGCCGATGGATCAAGGCTCGCGGTCGGCTCGTCCAGAAACAGAATGCCCGGGTCGCGCGCCAGAACTCTTGCAAGCGCGACGCGCTGCTGTTCGCCGCCGGAAAGAGCGCGCGCGGGGCGATCCGCAAAACCGGCCAGCCCGACCAGTGCCCGCAATTCCGAAATGCGCTGCGCGCGCTCGGCGCGGGCGACTCCCGCCGAGGCGAGCGCATAATCGATATTGCCCGCCACGCTGCGCCGAAGCATGACCGGCCGCTGAAACAGGATGGCTCGACGCGCCGGTGGTTGAAATCCGCAACCGCCCCAGGCGATGCGTCCACGCGACGGAGCGATGAGACCCATCGCGGCGCGCAGGAAAGTCGTCTTGCCGGAGCCGTTTGGCCCGATCAGAACAGTCGGCGCCCCTGCCCGGATCGTAATGGAAACTTTGTCGAGAATGGCAACCTCGCCGGCGCGTATTTCGACATCCTCAAACACGATCGGCAGGCCGTCCGCGGGCCCACGCGCGCTCATCCCGCGAGGCGTTCGCCTGCGCGGCGCGCTCCCCACGCCAGGGCGTTGATTGCGAAGACGACAAGCATGAGCACGATGCCGAGACCGATCGCCAGTGGCAACTCGCCTTTCGATGTTTCCAACGCGATTGCCGTGGTCATGGTGCGTGTAAAGCCGTCGATATTGCCGCCCACAATAATAATGGCGCCGACCTCCGCCGTGGCGCGCCCGAATCCGGCCAGCAACGCGGTCACCAGTGAGAACTGGGCGTCCGCGATCAGAGTGATCGCGCGGCGCACGGGCGCCACGTTCATAGCGGTCAGTTCGTCGCGATACTCCATCCAGAGATCTTCGATCGTCTGGCGGGTCAGGGCTGCAATGATCGGCGCCACCAGCACGGTCTGCGCGATAATCATCGCCTGCGGCGTAAACAGCAATCCCCAGGACCCGAGCGGTCCCGATCGGGACAAGGCCAGGAATACAACAAGTCCCGCGACCACCGGCGGCAGGCCCATCAGCGCGTTGAGCAGCACGATCAACGGCTCCCGGCCCCGAAATCGGGTAAGAGCGATCAGCGCGCCGGCAGGCACTCCGATCAATGCGGCAAACAGCGTCGCGCTGAGACTCACGAATAACGAGAGCCATACTATTTCGCGCAGAGCCGGATCGCTTGTGAGAAGGAGATGGAGCGCCGACGCGTTCTCCGGCATTTCTCTATTTCGGCGACGCCTTCACGAGAGGCCGCAGCGATGCGGGCAGCTTGCGGAAATCCGCCTGGCTGACAACGGCTGGACTGATGGCCGACGGGCCGTGCTCGTTCAGCGAAGCGGTCCCGGCCGGCCCCAAAAGCATCTCGAGGAATTTGATCGCGTTCTCCTTGTTCGGAGCATCGTTCATCAGCGTAATCCCCCACGCGACATGTGAGGCCGGAACGGGAATCGAGCGCGCGCTGCGCGGCGTTCCCAAGCCCGGCAAAACGACCACGGCGTGCTCTTTGTAATACGCGTCCTTCGCGGGGTCGGACATGTTGATCTCGTCTGGCAGATCGACATAACGATAATCCGGATTGCCGGTGGCCGTGAACCGCGCGTTGTGTTCGTAGCTGAACTGAAATTCGTACTGCTTGCCGATCACGGCGCCTGAGTTCTGTCCCGGAGTGATGAGGTGTTCCAGAAGATCGTTGTAGAGATTCGGAACTTTGTAATAGTCGGCCGCCAGCTGAAAAATCATCGGGGATCTGTAGGCCCCAGGGTCGAGAAACGGATTGCCCCCCGAAATCTCGACGCCGGGCATGGTCAGGATCTCGTACCATTTCGCCGCCGCTTTGGGAATCGAATTGGGCGGATCGAACGCCGGACTGCCGGGTTCGACGATCGACGGCAGTTTCTTCGCCGCCAGACCGCTCACGGAATAAGCCAGCACCATCCTGCCGTGCGCAAAGACAATGTCGAAGTTGGCATAGCCGGCGGGTTTCATGAAGAGGTCGATATCGAGATAATCGGCGGGAGCGTAAAGATCGCAGGCATGGCCGCCCGCGGTGATCTGGCGGCCGGCATCGACGCTGCCCATCGGGTTGTCCGTGACGTGAATGCCGGTTTGGCAAGTGAAGGATTCGATCAGCGGCTTGAATGCGCGCGTCAGACTGCCCGCGCGGTAGATGATGAGTTGCTGATTCGTCATCGGGACGCACCTCGTGGATTGCGCGGCCGCAGCCGACGCGAAAGAAAGCAGAAGAATCGGGAGGTAGCTTACCGAGCCACGACCGCGAGGGAGTGTTTTCTCCGACATATCGCTCCTAAAATTCGTATCGCATCGACGCCGTCAGCAGCAGGGGATCTCCCAGATGCGCCAGATAGCTTCCGGTGCTCTGGCCGGTGATGCTCCCCGGCCCCAGCGTCGACCAATAATGCACGTTGGTCGCGTTGTTCGCGGTCACGCGCCATGTCGTCAGTTTGCCCCAGATCTTCGTGCTGTAGCGAATGCCGAAGTCGAAGAGATTGTACTGAGGGGTGTATTCGCTGTTGATATCGTCGATCGGCCGGCGGCCCACATGCTGCCAGTCCCAAGTGAAGAAGGCGCCGACAATCAGAGGCAGGTGATACTCGGCAAGAATGTTGGACTTGTAATCCGGAATGCCGACAAAATTCCTGTCGTTGGTGGCCGCAAGGCCCGTGTTCACCAGCTTGGGATTCAGCACCTCGATGCCACCGGTCAACATGAGTCTCTCGAAGACCCGTCCCGAGAGCATGGATTCGACACCATAATTCTTCTGGTCGCCCGTGATTTCATAAGTCTCACAACCCGACGTTCCGGAAAGTGAGCCGCAAATAGGGCTTGCCACGTCGTCGACATAATTGGCGAACGGCCGATCCAGTCGAAACAGCGCGGTCGAGAAGTTGATTCGGCGGATTCTCAGCTTATAACCGACCTCGCCTTCCTTGCTGCGATACGCCGGCAACGCCTGGTTGGCGTTGGTGTCGATGAGACTGGTGGTGCTGGCGCCCGCCACATCCGGAGCCTGAATGCTGTCGACGAAACTCGCGTAGATCGTCATGTCCGCGCGCGGTTTGAAGCCCACGCTGGCGCTGGGGCTGACGCCCTGATTGACATAGCCGCCGGGTATCCAGGTTCTCTGATAACCGGTGGCCGAGGTATCTGTGTAGCTGTCGGTCCAGGTCCAGTCCTGACTCGCCGCCAGTCTCAGGAACCACTTCGGCGTGAAGGAAATGGTGTCACCCAGGCTGAAGCCCTGCTGCCGGATAATACTCGAACCGTAGATGCCGGTCCCGGGGGTGGTCTGCGCATAGGAAAAGATTCCGCTGGTGGGTATGACGTCAACCTGCGGATCGTCGACATTCGCTTCGCAGACGCCGTCCGCGCCGTTCGAGGTGCAAAGCGCGGTCTTCGCGGGGCTGGCGACCGGCGAGTAAGACGCGAACCGGTAGCCGTTGCTTCCGATAACGATGTCGTGGCGGATATTCCACGTATGGAAGCGGCCGGTGATGTATAAGAGGTCGCTGTCCACATGGAATTTCGGCGCTAAACCCGAAAAGGCGTTGGCCATGTAGGTTTTGTAATCGCCTTTATCGTCGACAAACTGATTGACGGCGGTGTTGATGTCACGGTCCGAAAGCTGATTCAACGCCGCGACCACCAGGTGCCAGTTATCGTTGAAATCGTGTTTGAGGCGCACTTCGCCGGTCCACGAGGTCAGATTCACGCCCGAAAACGATTGCCCATAGCCCTGCAGCGTGGGATTTGGCGCCTGCTCGGGAATGAGGATGCTCTTTGAACCTGACACGGACAAGGGCGTCGTCGTGGGAGCGTAAGCGAACCAGCCGGGATACCCGTGCTGCCACACGTTGTAGTAGCTGAAATTGCCTTCTATGACAGTGTGGGGGGAAAGGCGGATGTCTCCCGCGAACGCGAGTAACTGGCGCCGCAACTGGCTGTGTGTGACATAGCCGTTTCCGTCGCCCACCAGAAGGTTTGTGCGATAGCCGAACATCTTATTCTTACCGAAGCGTCCGCCCAGATCGGTATGAGCGGTACCCACCGTATTGCCTTCGTAATCCAGCTCAAGTTCTCCCGTCCTCTCGTCTGTAGGGCGCTTGGTAATGAAATTAAACATGCCCGAGGGATTCGCGGGACCGTACAGCGGCCCACCCAATCCGTTCACCACTTCGACCTGCTCGTACTCTTCCAATGCCGAGGGCGTGGTCACCGCGATTCCCAAGCCGTCCTTAAGGTCGTTTTGCATATTGCTGCCCTGCATGCCGCGCGTTTCGGGACGCAGCACCTCGGGCCCCTGCATCTCCTGGAAAGAGACCAGCGGCAGGTATTTCGCCGCTTCCTTGAAGTTTCGCGATTGCGTGTCGTCGATCAGTTGGCGCGAGATCACGTTGATCGAATAGGGAAGGTCAAGAATCGGTATGTTCCCCAGCGGGCCGCCCGGGGCCACGTTGTCGACCTGATAGGCGTTCTCCGCCGTACCCGCCGAAACCGTTACGCTCGAAGCGGCGCTGGAAATGGTCATCGCGAAGTCGTACTTCGCCGTCTCGCCCGCCGCAACCTTCAGTTCCGGGCTGCTGCTCGGCTGAAAACCGGTGGCGGTTGCCGAGACCACGTAGCTTCCCGGCTGCACCGAAGGAAATGTGTAGGCGCCCTGGCTGTCAGTCGTAGCCGTGACCGCGGCCTTCGTCTGCTGATTGGTAAGAGTCACCTGAGACCCGGAGACGAATGCCTGCGCCGGATCTTTCACGGTACCGGTTACCTGACCGGTTGCGGCGGGAGTCTGCGCGAGGCCGGAACCGGCGAATGCTAGGAGCGTCGGAATGCACACATATGCAATATATTTCATATTTTTTCGATTTGTATGGAAGGCGACAAACTCGCCACATTCAAGGGTAAGCGCTTGGACGCTCCAATGGAATATGATATTTTCTTCCTATTCCGATCCGAATCGAAATCGAACCGGTCTGGCGCTTTCGGCACGAGGGCGATCCCTCCTCGATGCCGATCATGCTCGACCTCCTCAACGAGATCCGTGTCACAGGCAAGATTGGCCGCGCCGCCGACCGGGCCGGCCTCTCTTATCGGCACGCATGGAACCTGATTGAGAAATGGTCGGCGTTCTTCGAAGTGCCCTTACTCGAACGCAAGCAGGGAAGCGGGACGACCCTGACCCCGTTCGGCGACAAGCTGGTCTGGGCGGGCCAGCGCCTGCAGGCGCGGCTCGGCCCCCAACTCCAGAACCTTTCCCAGGAACTCGAAACGGAAATCAATCAGCTCCTGCCCCGCGGGCCTTCCGTCATCCGAGTGCATGCGAGCCATGGCTTCGCCGTTTCGAAACTACGGGAAATGCTGGCGGGCGAAGAGAATCTCGAGGTCGACCTCCGCTATGTCAGCAACCAGAATTCGCTCGTCTCCCTGGCTCACGGCGCCTGCGACCTCGCCGGCATGCATCTTCCGCAGGGAGAATTGCGGAAGCGCAACATCGCCTCGACCAAAGGGCTGCTGACGCCGGGCGTTCACCGCGTGATCAGCTTCGTAACTCGGGAGATGGGTCTGATGGTCAGCCGCGGAAATCCGTTCGGCATCGTCACGCCGGCGCAGTTGCTGAACCGGTCGGTGCGGTTCGTCAATCGGGACCCCGAATCGGGGACGCGCTTCCTCTTCGACCAACTGCTCGCGCAGCACAAGATCGACGGCCCGGCCATCAACGGGTACGAGCACGTCGAGTTTACACATGCGGCGGTCGCGGCATACGTGGCCAGCGGGATGGCCGACGTGAGTTTCGGAGTGGAAGCCGCGGCCCGCCAGTTCGATCTCGATTTCATCCGTCTGGTCACCGAGGATTATTTCTTCGTCTGCAAAAGGCAGTTCCTCGATCAGGAAGCGATGAAACGCGTTTTGGCCATTATGCGGGGCGCCGCGTTCCAGACCGCCATCTCGCAATTGCCGGGTTACCGAACCAGTGATGCAGGGCTAGTGAAGACGGTGAAAGAGGTCTTCCGCTTTTCCGTTTGAGGAGAGATCCAGCAGCCGATCGGCGTTCCCGTATGGCCACTCTGGTTGAATCAGCGATCCCCAATATGCCGGCGTTGACATCCTTTGCCCGCGGATGCTGCTCGTATTCGATCGATTCTCGGGCCGGTTTCGAGGTCTGAAAACCGGCTGCGGTCAGCTTTCAGCGGGTTACACCTTGCTTTCGCGCCATCGTGGCGCAGGCTCTTCAGTCTGTGGTGCCGGGGACTCTTCCCCTGGCCGGCTTAGGACGTGTCGCCGAATAACCAATCCATTTGCGAATAACCGCTTGCTTGCGCGCGCGGCTCGGAACGGGCTTCTAAGCCACGACCGCAAGGGAGTCCACTGGCCGGCTCGCCCGCCAAATCGGATGAAAGTCGGGGCGTTCCGGGAAACCTAACCTGTATTTCTCACAGACCAAGCGTGGCGCAGACGCTCGCGTCTGCCGCACCGGCACTCGTGCCGGTGCTCTCTGGCTCGAGTATCTGAGAAACCCGGGCTAAGAAGAGGCGTGTGCGGTCGGAGCCTCTGAAAACACCCCGGCGCGAAGCCCTCGTATAATGACTTTCAAGGGAGCGCAAAGGGCGCTGTCCCGCGCCGCAATCGAGCGGAGGAACTCGTTATTCGTGCGGCGCGGACTTGACCCGTTTTGCGCCTGTTCCTCAGAAGTGGCTGAACGGGTTATTCCGCGACAGGTGCTTGCCCGCGTACGCGCTTGCGCATGACGATGAAGCCGAAAACCAGACCGAGCGACACGAGCAGCACGCTTCCGGGCTCCGGAGTCAGTGTCGCGCCATAGGCGATCTGGAATCCCGACCAATCGCCTTCATTGCCGTCAGGGGTGCTCCAGACGCCCGATATGTCTCCGCTCGCATCCGTCATCACATACGCCAATGCGTTGTTCGCGCCGAGCCCGCTCGGCACCGAAATAACATCTCCATTGGCGGTAAGCTGATAACCTCTGTTCGGCTGGTCGGTCGGATCCCCGGAATCGTCATGCTAGAAGTTCGGCGAATAGAGATACAGGGCAACTTCGGTGTCCGCGGGCAGACCGCTGATCGTGTAGTCCACCGTGTTTGTAGTGATCAGAAAATAATCGTTGTCCAGGGCGTCGGAGTCGTTGTTATCGAGCGGCGAGTCGTTGGCGGAGTCGACATCCCCGGTAAACGATATACTTACGTCCGTAGCGCTTCCGGCGCTGTCAACGAGATTGTCGAACGACGGGTTCACGGTTTCGGCGCTTGGCGCGACGGTCAGATAATTCCAGGTATTGCTGCCGTCCGAGCCAAAAGCCGGGTTGGCGCCCGCGGCCGCACTTTCGACCCCTGTAAACTGCAATGGCGTACGCCCAGAGAAGGGAGCGTTCGGCTCCATCTGCACCCGGATCAGATCCGCATTCGCGCAGAACGCAATGCCGAGCAGCGCGGCGGGAAGCGCGAGCAATATTCGTAGGTTTGTGGTTCTCATTCGTCCTCTTGATGGAAAAATTATAGGGAACGAGTGCCGCTGTTCACCAGCGAAATATCGACGATGGGAGCCATTTCGGTACCGGTACGCGATAGCTTCTTCTTAGGTTTTCGCCGGGGCGGGCAGCGCTACACTGACCCTTGGATCTCGATCCTCTCGTGCGCATCGAAAAGCTTGCGAAGGTCTATCGCTCCGGCGATAAAGACCTCGTGGTCTTCCACGATCTCGATCTCGCAGTGGAGCCCGGAGAGCAGGTTGCCGTCATCGGCGAAAGCGGCGCCGGAAAAAGTACTCTGCTGCACCTCATCAGCGGCCTCGATAGTCCCACGGAAGGAGCGATATACTACAAGCATAAAAATATCGCCGGATTACCCGAGCCCGAACTTTCCGCGTTTCGCAACCGGGAGATCGGGTATGTGTGGCAGCAGCATTTTCTCCTGCCGGAGTTTTCGGCGGAGGAAAATGTAAGCATGCCGCTGCGCATCCGGGGAATGAACGGCGCCGGAGCATCGGCGGAAGCGTTGAAGAATCTGGACGAGGTCGGATTGAGGAACCGCGTGGAGCATCGGGCCGGAGAACTCTCGGGAGGAGAACAGCAGCGCATCGCCATTGCGCGCGCCCTCGCCGGCAATCCCTCCCTGCTGCTGGCGGACGAGCCGACCGGCAACCTCGACGAGCGCACCGGGCAGATGATCTTCGATCTGTTCTCCGATTTGCGCCGCCGGCGTAACCTGACGTCCATTCTGGTCACCCATAATCTTCAGTTTGCGCGACGATGCGATCGGATTCTGAAGCTGGAAGGAGGGGCGCTCGCGCCAGTTTGAAGTCGGCTTTGCAACCGGGCGCCGGCTCCGAGTATCTTTAATACTAAGCGTGCTGTTTTTGTTTTTCGAGAGCGAGCGGTAAGGGAGTGTTCACACCAAATGTTTGAGCGTTACACGGAAAAGGCGCGGCGGGTCATCTTCTTCGCCCGGTACGAGGCGAGCCAGTTCGGCAGCCCGTATATCGAAACCGAGCATCTGCTTCTCGGGCTTCTGCGGGAAGACAAGCAACTGGCCAATCGCTTTCTGCGGTCGCATGCGGCCGTCGATTCCATAAGGAAGCAGATTGAGGGCCACACCACGGTGCGGGAGAAAGTTTCGACTTCGGTCGATCTTCCCCTGAGCCACGAATGCAAGCGCGTCCTCGCCTATGGCGCCGAGGAAGCGGAACGGTTGAATCACAAGCACATCGGCACCGAACACCTGTTGCTCGGGCTGCTGCGCGAGGAAAAGTGTTTTGCCGCGGAGATCCTCCATGAGCGCGGTCTCCGGCTCTCGACCATCCGGGAAGAATTGCAGCGTTCGCAATCGGAAAGAGTGCAGACGAACAAACCCAAGGAAAGCTCGCTCCTGGCCGAATTCTCAAGGGACCTGACTCAGGCGGCCATGGACAACACGCTCGATCCGCTGATCGGCCGCGATTACGAGCTCGAACGCGTGGTGCAGATCCTCTGCCGCCGCACCAAGAACAACCCGGTGCTGATTGGCGAGCCGGGCGTGGGCAAGACGGCGATCGTCGAAGGCCTGGCGCAGAAGATCGCCGAAGGCGACGTGCCCTCGTTCCTCGCCGACAAGCGCATTCTGGCGCTCGATCTTTCGCTGATCGTCGCTGGTACCAAATACCGCGGCCAGTTCGAAGAGCGGCTCAAAACCATCATGAAGGAGCTGATGGAGAATCAGAACGCCATCATCTTCATTGATGAATTACATACGTTGGTGGGCGCGGGCTCGGCCGAGGGGTCGCTCGACGCCGCCAACATCCTGAAGCCCGCGCTTTCACGCGGCGAGATTCAGTGCATCGGCGCGACCACGCCGTCCGAATTCCGCAAATCCATCGAGAAGGACCGGTCGCTCGAGCGGCGCTTCCAGGCCGTAAAAGTTCCCCCGCCCAACGAATCCGACGCGGTCAAGATCATGTTCGGCATCAAGGATCGCTACGAGAAATTCCATGCGGTCAGCTATACCGATGACGCGGTGGAAGCCGCGGTCTTCACCTCGAGCCGCTACATTCCCGACCGCTTCCTGCCGGACAAGGCGATCGACCTGATCGACGAAGCCGGCGCGCGCGTGAAGCTGCGCCAAACCACGCTTCCGAGCGATCTCGCCGACATCCAGAAGCGCATCAAATTCATCGTGCATCGCATGGAGAACGCCATCGCGAACCACGAATTCGAAAAGGCGCGTTTCTATTCGGACGAAGAGCGCAAAGAGCGCGAGAACATGCGCCAGCTGCGCGAGAAATACAATCTCGACGATTCCTCCACCGGTGTGGTGACCAAGGAAGACATCGAGGACGTGGTGGCGCGCTGGACAGGCGTCCCGATGACCTCGATCAAAGAGGAAGAGATAGCCAAGCTGCTGCGCATCGAAGACGAACTGCACCAGCGCATCATCAGCCAGGAGAAAGCGATTTCGGCTCTGGCTCGGGCCATTCGGCGCTCCCGCGCCGGTTTGAAGGCTTCGGGGCGTCCGGCGGGATCATTCCTGTTCCTCGGACCCACGGGCGTCGGCAAAACCGAAGTCGCCCGCGCACTGGCAAGTTTCCTCTTCGGCAGCGAGAAGAGTCTGATCCGCTTCGATATGTCCGAATTCATGGAGAAGCATTCGGTCTCGAAGCTGATCGGCTCGCCTCCCGGATATGTGGGTTACGAGGAAGGCGGCCAACTCACGGAGCGCGTGAAGCGGTCTCCGTATTCGATCATCCTGCTGGATGAAATCGAAAAGGCGCATCCGGATATTTTCAACATCCTGCTCCAGGTTTTCGAGGACGGCCAGCTGACCGACGGCCTCGGCAATCAGATCGATTTCAAGAATACGATCATCATCATGACCTCGAACCTCGGGGCGCGATTCCTTGAAAAGCGCGGCCATCTGGGCTTCCAGGCGCCCGCGCTCGAAGGCCAGGTCTCGAAGGTGGAAGATCAGGTTCGCGGCGAAGTAAAGCGGGCGTTCAATCCCGAGTTCCTGAACCGGCTCGACGACATCATCCTCTTCATGGCGCTGAACGACGAGGATCTGATCAAGATCATGCATCTGCTCGTCGACCAGATCAACAAGAATCTGGAGCAGAAGCAGATCAAAATCCGGCTCAACGACGACGCGGCGAAGTATATCCTGGAGAAGACCTGCGGCGACCGCAGCTACGGCGCGCGGCCGTTGCGCCGGGCGTTACAGAAGTACATCGAGGACCCGCTTTCGGAAGCGCTGATTCAGGGCGCGTTGCCGCGGCCGGCAGACCTCGAGATCTATCTCGGCGACACGGGCATCTATTATCGTGTCGCCGGACACTCACCTCTCCCGGTGGCCGTCCCTGCCGGTGAAGGCGAACCGGAATCGGAACCGATGCCGGCGCCCGGAGTGCCGCTCTACACGTTCTGAGGCTTCAGCCTGTGGGTCCGGGCTTTCCGGAAACCCAGGCCAGGCGGATTGCCAATCCAATGCCCCGTAGTTTTCCAGCCTTATTGTGGGGCCGGCGCTTCGGCGCTGCAGCCGCCCTTCCGGGCGGCCTGGAGTCACGCAAATCCGAGGATTAGGTGTAGTTTCGATCGGTCTGCGGCCGGGCAGAAGCCCGGCCGCAGACCCGAAGGCCTGACCCCACAAAAATCTACTGTCGACCGACAAACCGCGCCGGAGAACTACTTTGGAGCGGTTCTTATTTCGCCGGCGCTATCTCTTCCGCCGTAACGAAGACCGGCCTGATATCCACCGGAACTTTTCCAGCCGGATGATCAATCGCCGCCAGCGTGGCTTTCATCGCCGGCCGCAGCACGCCAAGCGTATCGAGCATGTGTTTCGCGCCGGCGTAATCGCCCGTCGCTTCGACCGTCAACAGATCGTGCGCCAGATCGCGAACGGCGCCCCGGATCTTCGACTCATCCACCTCCCATCTATCGCCTTTGTGTACGAACGCGCCTTTATCCGTAAGGTAATTGAACTGCAGCGCCATGCCTTTGCCGTGGGCTTCGTTGAGTCCGAAACGCAGCGTCCGGAAGGAAGACGCAAGGAAGGTTGTATAGAGGCTGTTCTCGTCGTGCTTCATATAACCCCGGTCGAAGAATAACTGAAGCATGAACAGCCCCAGAACATCGGCCTTGGCCTCTTCAATGGCGCTGTAGAGTTCTTTCAGCTCCTGCCGCGGCGTGGTTGCCCGTCCGTTGACCGCGATCTGATGCGGCCCGATGCCGTGGCTCATCTCGTGCGCCACGATGTGCGTGAAAAACGAATCGAAACTGAGCGCGCCCTGCGCCTGCGGCGTCAGCACGATCTTCGCGATCGGGGTCAGCGTACCGCGGAATTTCGCGTCCTGCACGTTCTTCAGCATCACCCGCTTGCTTCCCTTTTCATGCACCACGCGCTCATCGTTGGGCAAATTGTATGCTGCCGTCTGCACGCCGTGATCGCCGTCTCCCGCCGCGAAAACTTCGTTGACCACGCGAATCGGCGCCAGCGCCCCGATCTTCGGGTTGCGGTACTTCGGATCGATGGGCAGATTGTTCTCAACCTCCTGCATGTGGTTGCCGAAGAACTTCAGCTTCTCCGTTTCCGCGTCGTCGCGAACGTTAATGTAGGCTTCGAATGCGGCCTTGTATCCGAACACTTCGTCGTTATAAGTCTCGTACGGACCAATTGTGATATCGAGGGGCGCATCCAGATCCATCCACGCGATGTCGCTGGCGTAGTAGTCGTTCGAAAGGAACGCTGCCGCGCGCGTTTCGAGGAAATGCTTCAGCGTCGCGTTGTCGGTGAGCTTCGCCGCATCGCGAAGATCCTGCGCGCAGGCCTTGAGGTCGCTCTTGTACGCCTCGGAATAGGGTATGGAGTGCAGCTTACCGTCCGGGCTGCGGCGGATCGCGGTGAAGAAGCCCTCCGCCTGCGTACGCGCCTCCGGCGAGAGCGTTTTCACCCACGCCTCAAACTGTTCGCGCGTCATGTTCTCGGGATAAAAATTCGAACCCATCGGCTTGCGCGCGGGCACGCCGGGGAGGAACGCCTTATGGTCGTCGAGGTCCGACCAGGGCCCTTTGTTCAACCGGAAATATTCCAGCCTGGCTTTTCCGAGCGGCGACGCGTCCTGCTTCAGCTTGTCGTAAAGCGCGAAATTGCCGCTCCAGACCTGCTGCATGAAGATGTGGTTCACCACGCGTCCGGCGTCGATCAGCTTCACCAGCGCGGCGCGGTCTCCGGCGGAAAGTTTCGATGTATCGACGCGCAAAGGAGCCGGGGCGAAACGCGCGGTCATCTGTTCGAGTTCGGCAAGCGATGCCGCTTCGGCGGCGGAAGCGGAAGGCGTCAGGGAAAGTGTCATGAAAGTGGTCACAAGCGCGAAATGGATTTGTCGTCTCATGAATCAACTACTTACGCGGGCGATCGCACACGGGCCGAAGCGGACGATCCTACCATGAAGCCGTGAAAACTTCGAGGTTTGAGATCATCGGCTCCGCCGCGGCGGGCATTGCGCACGATATCAATAATCAGCTGACTATCATTGTGAATCATCTCGCCTCGGCGGATGTGGACGGCGCCAGGGCCGCAGTCGAGCGCTGTTCGGCTCTGACGCGAAGCCTTCTGGGTTATTGCAGGGGCGAGCCGCTCGCGCTCACGGGGCTGGATCCGGCGCTGTTTCTCAAACGCTTCACGGGGCAAATTCGTTTGCCCGGGAATATCGAGCTGGAAGTGAAAATTCCGGACACGCTTCCCGCCATCAACGCCAACGCCTTCGCGGTGAAGCGCGCGCTGACCAACCTGATTGCGAACGCCTGCGCGGCAATGGAAGACAAGGGAACGCTGCGCATCACGGCAGCGCCCGGAGTGATCGAAGTCGGCGATACCGGTCCCGGCATTCGCGCCGAGCACAGGAAGGAGATCTTCGCTCCGTTCTTCACGACCAAGGGCGCGCACGGGACTGGTCTGGGATTGGCGATTGTCCGCGAACTGATGCACCAGCAGGGCGGGTCGGTAACCGTCCAATCCGAACCCGGCTGCGGAGCGCGGTTCACACTGCGCTTCCGGCTTCGTCCCGCTCACAAATCCGCCAATTAAACCGAGCCACGTCCCGGGCTCTCATGTCGCCTGGCGCCCAACGTCTTTAATCTCTCGGTCAAACCTAAGCTGTTGATTTGATGGTGGGCGGTTAGGGATTCGAACCCCAGACCCCCTCGGTGTAAACGAGGTGCTCTAACCAGCTGAGCTAACCGCCCTTTCAATAAGTTACGCCTGAAACCCGTCCGCCCATACGGAACTTGGTCGGACTCGGGTTTTTTTCGATAATGCCAAGCCTGAGCCTCCGGACCGATTGCGGGTTCCCGCTTCGACGTGACACGCGATCCGGTTGTGCCGCAGATCGTGACCACGCAAACGCTTCAGCGCCTCATTGGTCAGTTTACGCCATGCCTTGCGCGAGGCTTTGGTGGCGACCGACGGATCGTAATGCCGCGCGCGGCTGTTCGTGATGAACGCGCGATCAGGTAATGCTCAGGCCTCAGGCTCCCGAGAGCGCCGGCAGCGCGCGAACTGTGGTAACGGCGTTTTCGGAGAGTGCGATTGTCCGGCATTCCAACCTTTCGCGCCGCCGGCAGGCGACCGAAACACGTTGAGCCGAGGCGGTGACGCCATCCGCGGCCGGAGATCCCACGGGTTCACTTTGGCCGAAGCGCGACGCCATCGCCCGGGTCACCCCGTTTCCCCCCGCGGCGGCGACGCGATAGGCGATCCACAGGGCCGCGCAGCCGGCGCACAGTGTTCCGCCGGCGCCGGAGCGAGTCGGCGAGGAAACACATGCCGCTCAGGAACGCGATTTGATCGTTTAAATTCAACCTTTTCGCGGAGAGACTGTCTGGCCGTGAACGTGCCTTTCCAGTAGGAGTGATGGCATCTTTTCACTTGATAACCGCAACTCTCGGGAGGGAGACGACGATGGCGCAAGCGATTGAAACGCAAATGGAACGGATCGGATCCTGGTGGTGCAGGTGGCTGCACGACTCTCCCGCCTGGCCGATTCACGGCCGATACGAATGCCGCAAATGCGGCCGGCGCCATCGCGTGGACTGGTAGGCACAAAATGCAGAGCGCCACACGCTTATTCGCGGTTATCGGTCCGATATTCCTGCGGGCTCAGGAGGATGCACCAGCAGTGGGTGAGAATTCACCCAAATGATCCTGCGGATCATTCCTGACTTTCGCACCGCGTCGCTGCCGGAGCCGTTCAGGCCGGCGCCGTGAAGGAAAATTCCATATCGCCTCCGAGGACAGATGCGACCGCGGCAAGCTTGCGCTCGCGGCTGCGTTCGCCGCGACTCCCGGGTCGCACTGCGCAGCCGGGTCTTATGCGGACTTCGCCATCGGCAACGAATGGTATCTCTGGCCGGCACGGAGTGATCAAGCCGAATTCGTGTTGCTGCATGCTTCGCGGCAGACATGAGTGTCTTCGCCACAACGGGAAAAGATACACCGCATCTTCGATTGTCCCGGAAAACCCGCCGATCCGCGGAACTGCCGGAATCCGTTGTGACGAGCCGACAAGTGCGAGCGAATTGCACCTTCACCTCCCGGCGGGCCGCTGAGCGCGGACCCGCGCAACCAAGGGAGGTCATATGAAAAACACGCAATTGTCCGCCGCGCTTTTGACCGCCGCCGGGCTGCTTTTCTGCCTGAACGGTGTGGCGTCCGCGCAGAAGGGAGTCAATGCCGACACCCCCACAGCGTCAGGACAGACGAGAGGAGATATGCATTTTGCCCGGGAAGCGGCCGAGGGTGGAATGCTTGAAGTGCAACTCGGTCACATCGCGGTGCAGAAATCGCAGAACGACATGATCAAGGCATTCGGGCAGCGCATGATCGACGACCATACCAAACTCAACGATCAGCTGAAATCGATCGCGGCGAAGGATAACATTCCCCTTCCAACCAAATTGGATGCGAGAGACCAGGCCACCGTCGACAGATTTTCGAAGATGACGGGAACTGAATTCGACCGCGTCTACCCGCGGGACATGGTCCGCGATCACGAAAACGACATGGCCGCCTTTCAGAAGGAGGCGAACACTGCAACGAATCCCGACCTGAAGAACTTCGCCAACACCGGGTTGCCGATCATACAGGAACATCTGCGGCTCGCCAAGGAAAACCTGAAGGCCGTGGGCGTGACCAGTTCCAGAGAGAACCCGAACCGGGTCGCCAGCAAATAGCTCCCGGCCAGTCTGCCGTGCCCGGACTCGTCCGGGCACTTGAATCTCTGCATTTTGGACACGCGACTTTAGTCGCGTCCTGCGTCGGGACTCGCACTTGGCGAAGCATGCGTCGAAAATTGGATCCGTTCTGACCAATTCGATCCGTTCTGACCAGCCGTATCCGTACCGAGATGGGATGAGAAGGCCGGTCTCCTGACGGGCTCAGCGTTATGCTGTAACGCACTCGATGTGCAAAAAGGAGACCGGCATGAAAAAGAATAACAATCTCTCGACGAGTCCGGCGCGGACTGCGGCAACGAAGATCCGCAAAAGCGATCGCGTGACGATCGGGATGGACCTGGGAGACAAGACGAGTCGCTATTGCGCGCGGAACGGCGATGGCGACGTGCTGGTGGAAGGGGCGTGCGCCACGACCCGGAAAGGCATGGCTCAGTTGTTCGAAGCCATGCCCCCCTGCCGGGTGGCGATCGAAGTGGGGAGCCACTCGCGGT
This sequence comes from Bryobacteraceae bacterium, assembly GCA_030036985.1. Taxonomy (GTDB): domain Bacteria; phylum Acidobacteriota; class Terriglobia; order Bryobacterales; family Bryobacteraceae; genus BOG-234. Next base: position 617 of record JASHSD010000947.1, on the reverse strand, counting down.
GGGCGAGCGAGGATCTGAAAAAGCTGGGGCACGAAGTGATCGTGGCCAATGCGCGGCAGGTGAAGCTGATCAGCCAGTCCAGCCGGAAGAACGACAAACCGGAGGCGGAAATGCCGGCGCGGCTGGCGCGCGTGGACCCGGGTTTGTTGCGGCCGATCCGGCATCGGAGCGAAGAAGCGCAGAAGGATCTGACGACGATTCGCATCCGGGCGGCGCTGGTAGAGGCGCGCACGCAGCTGGTGAATGCGGCGCGGGGAGTGGCCAAGGCGGCGGGGGCAACGGCTGGCGTCCTGCGATGCGGATCAGATGGATATGGGAAAGCTGGAGGAGCTGCCGGCGGATCTGCGGGAATCGCTGCGGCCGCTGGTGCAACAGGTGGAATCGCTGACGGAAAACATCAGGGAGTGTGACAGGAAAATCGAGCAGATCGCACGGGACCGGTATCCGGAAACGACCGTATTGCGGCAGGTAAGTGGAGTGGGGCCGCTGATCGCTCTGACGTTCATACTGACGATCGAAGACAAGGAGCGATTTCAGAAGAGCCGCGATGTGGGATGCTATGTCGGTTTGCGTCCGAAGCAGAGCGAATCGGGCGAGCGACAGCCGGAGCTGCGGAT
>JASHSD010000946.1 GCA_030036985.1 Bryobacteraceae bacterium | reverse complement strand
GCGAAGCCATCACGGAATTCCACATCGTCGGCGGTCTGCATCCCGAGCTGAATCTCGACTGGTTCTGTCGGATGCTGCGCGGTCTCAAGGAACGTTACCCCGCGATTCATCTGAAAGCGTTCACCATGGTCGAGATCGGCTATTTCGCGCGGCGGGAAAAGATCCCGGTGCGCGAAGTGCTCGTCCGCCTGCGCGACGCGGGCATGGATTCGATGCCCGGCGGCGGCGCCGAAGTCTTCAGCGAGCGCATCCGCCGCATCATCTGCGACCACAAACTGACCGGCGACGAATGGCTGGACACCGCCCGCACGGCCCACGAGCTTGGCCTGCACTCCAACTGCACCATGCTCTACGGTCACATCGAGAACGAGGAAGACCGCGTCGACCATCTGGTGCGCCTGCGCGCCCTGCAGGATGAGACCAACGGTTTCGTCACCTTCATCCCGCTCGCGTTCCACCCCGATAACACGGCCCTTTCGCACATCTCGAAGACCACCGGCTTCGACGATCTGAAGAACATCGCCATCGCCCGTCTGATGCTGGACAACATTCCGCACATCAAGGCCTACTGGGTCATGATGACGCCGAAAGTGGCGCAGGTGGCGCTGCGTTTCGGAGCCAACGACATCGACGGCACGGTAGTCGAGGAGAAGATCTACCGCGACGCCGGCTCGACCGTGCCGCAATCGCTGCGCCGCGGCGAACTGCTGCGCCTGATCCGCCTCGCCGGCCGCACCCCCGTCGAGCGGGACACGCTCTACCGCCCCGTACAACGCACCGAAAACGCTTTCACGGTCCTGGTATAGACGCATACGTTTACCGAGCCGCGACCGCAAGGGAGCGATCCTTCGACCGTTCAGACTCTGCTGATACCGGATTCTTTTATTGGTCGTCAACCGCGCTCGATCGGAAGTCGTCGTTCGGACACGCGACTTCAGTCGCGTTTATCGCCTCCGCGACCTCATGGCCGGCAAGCGACCGCGCGATGCCGCTCAGCGTTCCATGGTCAAACAGAACGCCCATCGACCGAAGCGAGCGCCTCCGCTGACATCGGCGGGGCGTAGAGGCTGCGGGCGGCGAATTCGAGAACCGCCTGAATCTGCTCGCGGCTCACATGAAACTGTCCGACGATTTCCTCGATATCCGAACCGGCCTCAAGGTTCTCGAAACAGCGGGGACGGGCAGCCCGGCGCGAAACGCAGCCGGGAACGTTACGTTGGCGACGACAAGCCGACTTTACGTTCCTAACCGGGAGCGCGGGCTCCCAGCCCACCTGCTTGGCAATCGGATGCGTTCCTTGTAGGGAGCGATGGAAATCGGGTCCCTGCCCCGCGGCAGGCGCTTCAAGTAGGATCGGGAAACGCGTGAGCGGACAGCGACTTTGACCAAGAGAACGCGGATGAACTGCGAGCCGATTAACGCAGCGAATCGGAATCCGTGTTAGTATTCCATTCGCCCATGACTATTTTTGATCGACCCTCGATGGAGCCCCTGCCCGATCCCGACTTTGAGGATATCAAGTACACCGCTGGCAAAGCCCTGGTCTCGCTGATACCCGGCGTTGGTGAATTATGGGGCCTCATTCTCGCGGCGCCTGTCGAGCAGCGTCGTAGTGACTGGCTGCGCGATCTCGAATTGCGCTTTGCGTGACCTGGAAAAGCGGGTTAATGGATTTCGATTCGATAATCTCTCGCAAAACGAGGAATTTGTTTCCGCTACGATGCAAGCCACTCAGGCGGCACTCAAGACGCATCAGACGGAAAAGCTCAAGGCGCTGAGAAACGCGGTCATCAATGTTGCGCTCCGCAACGAACCCGATGCGGACCGGCAACAGCAATTCGTGGCTATGGTGGATCGTTTCACTAGGACGCATTTGTCCCTGTTGCGCTTCTTCAGCGACCCTGCCGGGTACTTTCAGGCCCAAAGCAGGGCGGTGCCGATGGTGCAGCCCCAAGATCGCGAGCCAGTGATAAAGCTGCTCGCTTATCAGCTCGTAAATGATGCGATGCCAAACATCCGGGAGCAAGTGAAGTCGCCCCATGGGGACCGCAGCGCGGCCGCATTCCAGTTCATTGAAGGGACAATCAGCGACCTTGTTTCCGCCAAGTTGGTTTCGCTGGATCGCCATCAAGAGACGTGGTCAGTGCCGAAACTTGACCGTTTGCCGACCCCGACTCCGATTAAACCGCTGATCACGCATTTGGGCGAAGACTTCCTTGCCTTTATCAGCGACAGCGAGAGCCCGCCGAACGATAACTCTTAATGCCACGCCCGAAAAACGCCTTGGTAGTTGGCAGAGCTGCGTTCGTTGTCCTTTCGCGGTTCGAGGAAAGCCTCGGTGAATTTGGCCTGCAAATAACTGCCACACCCAAAAACCAAAATCCCCACCTCGGTACCGAAAAAAATCCGCCTTTCTTTCCCACCCTTCCAACCACTTACGCTCGAACCACCCCAACCGTCGCCCCCGCATCTGCTATCAAACCCGCAGGAGCAATCCCATATGTCGCCCGCCGAATCCACCCGAACGTCGCATTCCACCGGACCCCGCACCCCCGAAGGCAAACGCAAATCCAGCCACAACGCGCTTCGTCACGGCCTCACCGGGCGTGTCGTCGTGCTGCCCTGGGAAGACATGGACGCCTGGCGCGCCTTCTGCAAAGAGCTCATGGCCGATCTCACGCCCCGCACCCCCGTCGAGAAGCAATGCGCCCCGACCATCTGCGAAACCCAATGGCGCCTGAACCGCATCCGTTCTTTCGAGGAAGGCATGTTCGTCCTCGACCACATCGAGCCGCGTCCCGAAATCGATCTCGGTCATCCCGAAGCCAACGCCTCCGTGATGGCCGCGCGCACCTTCCGCGACCACACCAACGCCTTCGCTAACCTCGGCCTCTACGAACAGCGCCTCCACCGCGTGCTCAGGGAATCCTGGAACCGTCTGCGCGAACTCCAGGCCGAACCCGCGCCCGCCCTCCAGGCCGCCGCCGCGGGGGAGTTCGTTTTTGCGAATGACCCATCGCCCGATCCGGCCGAACCCGCGCCCCTCGCCATCTGACCGCCACGCGATAATCGATACAGGCCGGTTCACGCCTTCTTCGCCATGCCGCTGTCGCATTTCGATCCGCTCGTAGCCGAATGGTTCGCCCACCGTTTCGGCCATCCGACGGAACCCCAGATCGAAGGCTGGAGCCGCATTC
>JASHSD010000945.1 GCA_030036985.1 Bryobacteraceae bacterium | reverse complement strand
AGATTGACCGCGTCATCCAGGCGGCGAGGATCAAGTAGCCTAGGCGCGGATGATTCCGCTAAGACTGGTGATTGACACCAATATCATTGTCTCGGCGGCATTGAAACCGGATGGCCTGTAGCGCACGGTTCTTTTGTTGGCGATCACCAAACCGGCCAGTCTGTATGTTTCGGAAGCGATTCTGGGGGAATATAGCGACGTGCTTGCGCGCCCGGAGCTGAAAATTCGCAGAGGTCTGCGCCGGCAGCTTTTTCAGCTCATTAAGAGCCGTTCGCGGCTGGTGCATCCGGCGCGCCGGCTTAAGATTTCAAACGATCCCGGCGACGATAAATTTCTGGAGTGTGCCGATGCCGCCCGAGCCGATTACCGGGTGACGGGAAACGCGCGGCACTTTCCGGAATCCTGGAAGAAGACCAAAGTGATCACGTCGCGCGAGTTTATTGCCATCGCGGCGCCGCATCTGGTCCGGTGAGGACTTGCCAATGCTTGCCGCGGGGCTCTTGATCGCTATAACCGCGCACCTAACCGGCCCATTCGCCGTCACGCTCGCTGCCCTCGTCCGGCGCCAGCGAAGACGTTCCTGAGCTCGAACAGCATGACTTTCGTTCCAGGCGCGCTTCTCGGGCCTTAAGAAACCCTTGGGCCGGTGGGCGCGGGCGGGCGGCATGGGCGAGGTTTATCGCGCGTGACACCCGGCTCGACGCACCATCGCTCTGAAAATTGCAAAACCGAGTTCAGCCTGCGATTCGAGTATGAAGCCCGCGCGGTCGCGGCGCTCAATCATTTTCATAACCGCACGCTCCACGACGTCGGGCCGCATTATCTGGTGATGGAACACGTCGAAGGCGCTGAGCTGAAAGGTCCGCTGCCGGTCGGCAAAGCCATCGACGCCGCGCGCAAGGCAGTTACGGAACGAATGGCCGGCCGTATTCGTTATCCTGCTTATAGTGCCTGAATACGCGATTGAAACCGAAGGCCTGACCAAAGTGTTCCGCGGCCGATTCTCCGGGCGCGAACTGCGCGCGGTGGACGAAATCTCGCTGCGGGTGCCCGTCGGTTCCACTTACGGGCTGCTGGGGCCGAACGGCGCGGGGAAGACGACGTTCGTCAAGACCGTGCTCTCCTGCACCCACGCGACGGCTGGCCGCGCCATGGCCTTCGGCCGCGACACGCGCAATCCGGAAGCCCGGCGGCCCATCGGCTACCTGCCCGAAAACCATCGCTTCCCCACTTACATGACCGGCTGGGACATGCTCGATTTCTACGGCGCGCTTTCCGGCATGGATACCGCGGTTCGCCGCAAAAAAATTCCCGAAATGCTCAACCTGGTCGGGCTGGATGAGCGTGCGCATCATCTGCGGCTCGGCAAGTATTCGAAAGGCATGCTGCAGCGCGTGGGACTGGCCCAGGCGCTGATCCATTCGCCCAAGCTGCTCGTGCTCGACGAACCCAGCGACGGCGTCGATCCGGTAGGCCGCAAACAGATTCGCGATGTCCTGCATTCGCTGGAACAACAGGGAGTGACGATTTTCCTCAACTCCCACCTGCTGGCCGAGGTGGAGTTGTTCTGCCGCGAAGTCGCGATTATCCAGAAAGGGAAGCTCGCGCTGAGCGGGACCGTTCAGGAACTGACCAGCGGAAGCGGCTATCGCATCGAAGGCCTGCATGTGCCGGAGCGGCTCGAAACGGAACTGCGCGCCCGCGCCCGGTCCTTCGCCGCGAACAATGGGTCGCTCGCGCTGCTCTTCGCCACGCGCGAGGAAGCGAATCAGGCGGTCGATCTTCTTCGGGCGGGCGGATGCGAGATCGAATCGCTGGCGCGTTCGCGCAGCACGCTCGAAGAGGTTTTTATGAAAACGGTGGAAGGCGCGCCCCAGGCGGCGGCGCAGGCGGCACAATGAAAACCACCATCGCCATCATCCGGGACACGTTTCGCGAAGCCTTCGCGCGGCGCATTTTCTGGGGCTTTTTCGCCTGCTGCACGCTGCTGCTGCTTTTCCTGATGTTCATCATGCGCATCGATGTGGTGCAAGGCGCGGTTGCGACCGTCACTGTCTTCGGCCGCAACGGCCCAAGCACGGACCTGCAGCAGATGGTGCCCCAGGCGCAGAGCGTAATCGCCATGATCCTCTACTTCGCGGGAACGGCGCTCGCGTGTTTCGCCTCCGCGGGCCTGGTATCGGCTGTGTTCGAGCAGGGCCGCATCGAGCTGCTGCTCTCGAAACCGGTGTCGCGCATTCATCTGCTTCTCGGACGTTACGCCGGCAACGTGCTGGTGGTGGCCGCGAACATCGTTTATCTGGTTTTTGGTTCGTGGATTATCTTCGGCATCAAGACCGGCGTGTGGGGCGCGCAATTCCCGCTCTCCAGTCTCTGTACGATCTTCATTTTCTCCGTGTTCCTGGCCATCATCGTCCTCATCGGCGTTCTGTGGGACAGCGCCGCCATCGCCATCATGGCGAGCTTCGCCGTCATGATCGTTACGCCGATTCTGGCGCAGAAGTCGTCGCTTGAACGGCTGCTGAGCTCGGAATGGTCGCGGGATGTGGTGCGGGTGCTCTACTACACTTTGCCGAAGTTCTCGGACGTGAGCATCATCGTCCGGCATATGATTCTGCATCAGCCGGTCGAGAGCTGGATGCCGGTGTGGAGCACGGCGATCTTCGGCGTTGTCGTGCTGGGGCTGGGGCTTTGGCGGTTCGATCGGAGGAGCTTCTGATGCGGACGGCCGCAATCGCTTTCGTCTGCGCTGTCTGTGCATCGAGCGCGCCGGCGCAGCCGCCGGTCGATAACGTTCTGGAGAAAATGGTGCCGCCGGGCGCGACCAGCCTCGTCGGCGCGCGTATGGACCGCATCAAGCAGACGGAGTTTTACCGCAAGCTGGTTGCGCTGCAGCCGCTGCCCCAGGTGGACGCGTTCGCCGAACAAACCGGGTTCGATCCGCGCCGAGATGTGCGCGAGCTGCTTTTCGTCGACTCGCCCAAGGGCAGCGTGATGCTGGCGCGCGGGACGTTTCACTTGAACTCGGCCCCGTTGAAAGGCGTTCAGATCACCCGCCACGGCGAATACGAGATTCGGGGACGAGGCGCCGCGGGATTCTGCATTCTCGATTCGACGCTCGCCGCCGCGGGCGATATTCCGGCCGTTGAAGCGGCTTTGGACGAATGGAAAACCGGTTCCCATACCGCGGCGCAACCGCTTCTGGCGCGAGCCGCGAGTGTCAGTCCGCAGGCCCAGTTCTGGGGGATTTCGACAGGCGTTGCGGGATTTCTGGCCGACCATCCACCGACGGTCGCTTCGGGCCTCGATTTTTCGAAGATCTTCCGCGGTCTCGAAAACACTTCGTTTCAGGTGGATCTGAGCGCGGGTCTGAAAGCGGAGGTCCACGGCACAACCGCGGAGGAAAAAGACGCCGTGAGCCTGCGCGACGCGGTGCGCGGACTGGTGGGGCTGGGTCGGCTACAGGTCCCGGAAAATCAGCCTGAAATGCTGCGCGTCTGGGATGGAATAACGGTGGATCAGCAGGGCCGGTCGATCGCGATTCATGCCGATTTTCCGCAGGATGTGATCGATAAACTGCTCCGGATGCTGAGCGCCGGCCCGGCCGTTCCCGGCCATGTGATCTGACGCGGCGAGGGGCGTATCACCACTGCAAGGTAAGGAACTATAGCGCCGGCGGCGGGTTTTTCGTTAGCCTTGGGGCAGTGCACAAGCTGTTTTCCGTGCTGGTTTTGTCCGTCGCCGTGGCGGGGATGAGCCAGGCCGCATCGGTGACCAAGCCGCATGCTTTCGTTGCAAAGCTGCCCGACGCGCAGATCGAGCGCAATATTCGGGCGAAATTCACAAGATCGAAGATTAATTCCGAGCATTTCACCGTCTCGGTGCAGAATGGCGTGGCCACGATCGAGGGCAAGACGAACGTCATCCAGCATAAAGGCGTAGCGACGCGTCTGGCGAAATCCGGCGGCGCGCTGGCGGTGCAGAACAGAATTCAGGTCTCGGAGGAGGCGCGGGCCAAGGCGGCCGCGAGGCTGGCCAAAGGCCGCGGCGGCAGTACGCAATTGGCGCGGGCCACGGTGCTGCCTGCCGCGAAACCGAAATAAAGGGTCAGATTTCTGGTATCGGCGTGGGCGTGGGCATGATACTCTTCCTTGCCAGCGATGCTCCGCCTGACTTTGTTGTTTCTCGCCGCCTCTGCCGCGGCTTACGCTGCCGATAACAAATGCGGCGCACTGTCGAGCCTGACGTCGAACCAGTTTCCGAATGCCACGACCGTCATCCGATCCGCGGTCCTGAAACCGCCGAGCCAGGCAACGACCGGTCGCGGCGCCGTTCCCGCACTGCCGGAGCACTGCGAAGTGTTCGGACGCATGAACGAACGCACCGGCACGAACGGTCAGCATTACGCCATCAATTTCCACATGCGGCTGCCGACCGCGTGGAACGGCAAATTCTTCTTTGAAGGCGGCGGGGGATCGAACGGCAATATCGGGGCGGCTTTGGGCAATCTGCAGGGCCAACAGCCCACCAACGCGCTGGTTCTCGGCTATGCGGTCGTATCGCAGGATTCCGGCCACGACAACGCGGTCAACAATGATCCGAAAATGAATGGCAGCGAGACCTTCGGGTTCGACGAGCAGGCGCGCCTCGATTTCGGCTACAACTCCTACGATCAAGTCACGCAGGCGGCGAAGGCGCTGATCAGGCTCTACTACGGCAAGGGTGCCGAGCGGTCATATTACGTGGGCTGTTCCGAAGGCGGCCGCGAAGCCATGATGATCTCGCAGCGTTTCCCCGATTATTACGACGGCATCCTCGCCTGTTCGCCCGGTTTCAAGCTCCCGAAGGCCGCCATCGCCGAAGCCTGGGATTCGCAGGCATTCGCTCAGGTCGCCAAAGCCGAGGGCCTCACGGATCGTAACGGCGAGCCTTTCATCAACAAGACCTATACCGATGAAGATCTGGCTCTCATCGCCGGCGCGGTGCTCGCCGCCTGCGACAAGCTCGATGGACTCGAAGACGGCATGATCGCCAACTTCCGCGCCTGCACGTCGGCGGTGGTGAAACCGAAGCTCGAAGCCTTGACCTGCAAAGGCGCCAAAGACGCCAGCTGCCTGACAGCCATGCAGATCGCGGCGATCGAAAAGGTGAATGCCGGGGCCGTCAACTCAAAGGGCGAGGCGCTCTACGCCGACCGACCATGGGATGTCGGCATTGGCGGAAAGCTGGGTCCCGCATACAACCAGGGCTGGCGCATCTGGAAGCTGGGAATGTTCAATGCTCCGGCCGATTCCGGCATCGATGCGACGCTCGGGAGCGGAGCGCTTTCGGCCATCTTCACTACGCCGCCGACGCCAGTCGCATCGAGCGGAGCCGCGCCGGTCGCGTACCTGCTTGGATTCAATTTCGACACCGACGCCCCAAAAATCTACGCCGAATCAGGAACATTTGCCAAGCCCGCATGGGACTTTATGATGGCGAGTTCGACCGACCTCTCCGTGTTTCGGAAACATGGCGGCAAGATGATCATCACCCACGGGGTGAGCGATCCGGTTTTTTCGATCGACGACGATATCGCCTGGCTCACCGCGGTGAACAAGGTCAACAAAGGCAAGGCTGCCGATTTCGTCCGGCTCTTCGCCATTCCCGGCATGAACCACTGTGCGGGAGGCCCGGCCACCGATCGTTTCGATGCCTTCAGCGCCTTGGTCGATTGGGTCGAGAATAAAACGCCGCCGGAAAAGATCGTGGCTTCGGCGGGTCCGGCGACTCCGTGGCCCAACCGCACGCGTCCGCTGTGCCCGTATCCCCAGTATGCGAAATACAAAGGGACGGGCAGCATCGAGGACGCGGCGAATTTCGTCTGCAAATAGCGAAGCCGGAGCCGGGTTGACGTACCCTAACCCGGCGTAGCCGGAACCAAACAGGTCTGGTTATGATGCCGGAGTGGGCATCGAGCTACTGACGGACCGGCACGCGGCGGAGATTGCCGGAGTGTTGGGCTGTTGGGACCGAATGTTGGTTTTCGGGACCTTACCCAAAA
>JASHSD010000944.1 GCA_030036985.1 Bryobacteraceae bacterium | reverse complement strand
GGCTAATGGCGAGGTTTCGTTAATGATGAGGAACGCGGCCGGATATCTGTGTTTGCAGGTGTCCGACCGGGCTCACCTCACCATTATTTCTTGCGGTCTCAGAGCGAATCGAGCCAGTCCAGCAACTCCGCCTCGCGTTTCCATCGCGGCGGCCTGCCGGGCCGGGCGGAAGGATCTACTTTCTCCAGAGCCTTGCGTTTGGTTTCGAGGCTGGCCCTGGCGTAAATGTTGGTTGTGTCGAGACTTTCATGGCCGAGCCAGTCGCGAATCACTGTCACGTCCACACCTGCCGCGACAAGGCTTACCGCCGTGGCATGCCGAAATTTGTGGGGCGAAACGCGCTTCACGGCGAGGGATGGGACCCTTTGAGCCGCAGCTGCAACGTATTTCTTCAACTTGAAGCGAACGCCGGATGCTTTGAGCGGATCACCGTAGCGATTCACAAAGATCGGCTCACTTTCTCCGCGCGGAGTGCGTTTCAGTAGAGCCCTGAGCAGTGCGACCGTCTCGGGCCAGAGCGGGCAATGCCGCTCTTTGCGACCTTTGCCGAGCAATCGGACCTGGAACGGCGATTCCCATCGAACAGACTGAGGGGACAGGTCCAGCGCCTCCTGAATACGGGCTCCTGTGTTGTAGAGGAGCGCCAGCAGGACATGATCACGTTGGCCCTCCAGCTTCGAGCGGTTTGGTTGAGCGAGAATCGCAGTGATCTCATCCTCGTCGAGGCCACTGACTTCCGGTTTGGACATCTTTTTGTTAGGAATTCGCAGCACTGCGGCACATTGCGCCGCGGCCAACGGTTCGCGATCGGCAACGAAGCTGAAGAAGCTGTGTAATGCGGCCAATCGGCAGTTCCGCGTGCCAATCGAGGATTTACGAACCCGCTCGATGTCATTGAGGAACGCGAGCACTTGCACCTCACTGAGGTCGCTCAGACCAAGCCTCGCAACGGAGGTGGCCTTCTGAGCGGCCACGAACCGGAGAAACAGCCGCCAGCTGTCCCGGTAGGACAGCACCGTGTGGTGGGAGACGTTTCTTTGCTGCACGAGCCAATCGTGAAAAAACGTGTGCAGGAGTTGCAGGAATGATATAGTTTTCATGCTTTTCCCCGTTCCGGCGAGTCCACCAGTACCTGGGCTCCACGCCTGCGGAACCTCTCGCTGGCCTGCTGAAGGAGTTCCTCGGTGATTGTGAGATACACCAGCGTCGAGTTGATATCCCGGTGGCCCAGGTAGGTAGCCAGGTAAGGAAGATGCACTTGAGGATTTATGCCCTCTCTGTACCAGGTGAGCATGCGGTTCACCACAAAGGCATGTCTCAGATCGTGAACGCGAGGACCGCCACGTCCCGGCGTGGGTTTGAGTTTGGCACGGCGCAGGACACCAGTCAGCAAGCTTCCGGCCCTCACGCGGGAGTATCGGCCCGCCGCCTGCATATGCCAGAACAGCGCGGCGTCGGGGCTCGTGGGTGCCCCTGCCTGATTGCGGACATCAAGGTATGATCGGAGCGCCGCCACAACGCTGTCCGAGAGCGGCAGACGCCTTGATTTGAAGAACTTCGAAAGGCGGATCTCAATGATTCCGTTGTCCACGTCAAAGTCGCGCACGTTCAGACGCACGATTTCGCCGAGGCGGAGACCAGCGCAGTAGGCCAGCACGAGCATCATGTGAACCGTTCGCGGCCGCAACGGTGACAGCGGGGACGGCAGATTGAGCGCAGTCTCCAGCATGCGGAGAAACTCCTGATCGCTGAAGATGTATGGGCGACGGTACAGCTGTCGCGCCTGTTGCGAAATCCGTTTGTCCCATGGGATGGTTTTGACAGTTGGGTCGAGCCGAGCCAATGCCGTAGACAGTGTTCTGCCGGCAAGATGACACTCCAGCACGTGCTGCGGAGTCGAACCGGTATTCGTCCATTCGCGAATCAACACGGTCAACGGCTGTCCGGAGAGATCCGCCCGAACCTGAAGAAACCGGTCCAGTCGGAGCAGGCGCTCTTCCTGGTTGTTGTAGCGATAGCCCATAGCCTGCATCAGCAGCACATGGTCACGCATCGCCGGGCCAAGAATGCTGCCGAAGCGTGGAAGTGGCCGCAGAGCTTCGAGAGCCGCTTCAAAGTCCGGCCTTAACAGGGCCTTGACGACAGGCCTGGTCGTCCGCTGTCCATATTCCCTTCTCAGTTCAGCCAATGGGTTTTTCGCGAGTCGGTTCTGACCGACCATCCAGTCGAGGTAATGGTCAACGATACGAGCACGATCCGTGAGCATATTGAGCGGCCAAGCCTGACTTCGATCAACTAACCACTGCCGGACCGTTACCTGGGAGATGGATCGGTCGGTCGCCTGTTCAGCGACGAATCGATGGAATCCGTTCAGAAGACAGCGGTAATTTCGGGAAGAGAGTGGGCTGCGCAATCGCAGTTGCTGAACGTACTGCCGGGGTCCCGGTGAGGCTGATACCGTTGTCATGCTTTCGCTCCAGTCGGGATCTCCATAGCCACGGCACGCAGGTCCTCAGTCGCCAGTTTCAGATAGGCCAGCGTTGAGTCTGCCGACCGATGGCCCAGAAGATCGCCGATCTGCTTCATTGGTACCGCCGCGCGCAACAGATTCACGGCTCGTGCATGGCGGAAAATATGAGGGCCGTGCTTGCCCGTGGTGGTCACCCCGGCGGCCTTGAGCCGAACATGAACTAACCCGTGCAAAGCTCCGCCTCCCGTGAACGGACGATATGGTGCCTTGCTTCGAAGGAACATCTCCCGAAAATGTGTTTTGGGACGGGATTTCTGCAGGTATTGCAAAACCGCTTCCCCCGCTTCGGGCAGCAACGGCAGATGGGTTGTTGCACCAGTCTTGCTGTGGCGAACCCGGATGGTCTCTTTGCGCCAGTCCACGTCATCGAGGCGCAGGGCCGCGATCTCCCCGGCCCGTACCCCATAGGTCGAAAGCAGTGTAAGGATTGCATGATCGCGCCGACCTTTGGCCGTGTGGTCGTCTTGTGTCAGCGCCAGGACTCTCGTCACATCCTGGGCTCCGATGGCACACGGAATGCCTTCGTGCGCGTAGATCGAAGGTGCAATTACTGTGGGTGAGAGATCGCGGGTGGTCCGCCCCGCCATGTGCAGCCAACGCAAAAAGCTCCGCATTTTACCGGCTACATCTTTGAGCGAAATCCTTCGTAACGACCGCGCCCGTTGCTTCATATAGGCATCCACATCGTGAAAAGTCAGACGGGAAAGTTCCTCCCGGGTTGCACGCTCTCCCAGCCAACCTAAAAAACAGCAGGCCTCGTTGCGGCGGCACAGTATCGTTGTCCGAGCCAATCCCCGGAAAGCGATCATCCACAAGGAGTAGGCTTCACAGATCTCCTGTTGCAACTTCGTGGCGGGCGTGATCGGAGCCGCAACTGGCGGCCATTGGCCCTGGACTACACGCAAAAGCATGTTGAGCGGCGTAGACCGCCAGTGCCTGTAATCCGGTGAATCCTCGTGGCGAAGAGGATGCGTCCACGGCGCCTGTTGAAGGTATCGGTCGATGTCCTCAGGTCGGGCCGCGGTGATCTCGACGCGCTGCTTATTGAGATCAGCCACAAAACGGCGGGCTACGCCCATGTATTGGCTCACGGTCCCCGCCCCATAACATTCCGTGTCCAGATGACTTCTCAGCTTCGAAAGCCACGCATCGTTGTTAGTACTCAGGTCTGACATGTGCACCTCCAGGTGACCTACAAGAGTGGCACGCGTCCGAAATAATGGCGAGCAAATGTGGGCTAAAGCCCCGCCAGGCGAATTTCGGCAGCTTTCCTCGTCATTAACGAAACCTCGCCATTAGCC
>JASHSD010000943.1 GCA_030036985.1 Bryobacteraceae bacterium | reverse complement strand
TGATCGTGATCCCGGGGAGGATCCCCACGTTGAACGCGGCAGGCCCGGTTTATAAGTATGCCGTGATCGGGATGGCCGTTATCGTCGCCATCATGAGCATCAATCCGATCCGGAATATGCTCTCGGCCCGCCAGGCGATGAACGAAAGCTTCAACCCGCTGCATCTGGTGGGCACCTATGGAGCGTTTGGCTCGGTTACGCGCGACCGCTATGAGATTGTTATCGAAGGCACTCGCGACGATAATCTGACGCCTTCCACGCAGTGGACGGAGTATGAGTTCAAGGCGAAGCCGGGCGATCCGGCGCGCATGCCGCCGCAGATCGCTCCTTACCATCTGCGGCTTGATTGGCTGATGTGGTTCGCGGCGATGAGTCCGTCGCCCGACGACCCCTGGTTTTTCCACCTGATGCAGAAACTGCTGCAGGGAGATCCGGCAACGCTGGGGCTCATGGGGCGGAATCCGTTTCCGGGCAAGCCGCCGCGATACATCCGCGCACTGTACTACCTGTATAACTTCACCACGCCGGACGAGCGGCGCAAAACGGGCCACTGGTGGGAGCGTCGTCTCCTCAACACGTACGTTCGGCCCATTTCGCTGGACGATCCGGCGTTCCGCAGTCTCTTGGCGCAACAGGGCTGGCTTTGAGGAAAGCTATGTCATCGGCTCGGGACCGAACGGCCTGACCGCCGCGGTCACGCTGGCGCGCGCCGGCATGAAGGTGACCGTGCTCGAAGCGCAGCCGAGCATCGGCGGCGGCACGCGGACCGAGCAATTGACGCTGCCGGGATTTCTGCACGACGTTTGCTCCGCCGTGCATCCGATGGCGGTGAGTTCGCCCGCGTTCGCGGCGCTGCCGCTGAGTCGGCACGGCCTTGAATGGATCGAACCGCCTTCGGCCCTGGCGCATCCGTTCGACGACGGGGGTTGTCTGACCGTCGAACGATCCATCGACGATACGGCTGCGCAGTTTGAAACCGGTGGATCGCTCTATCGCCGAATCGCCACGCCGCTGGTGGCGGAGTGGCCGCGGTTGATGCGGGAGATCCTGGCGCCGCCGCATCTCCCGCGGCATCCGCGCACGCCGGCGCGTTTCGTGGCCATCGCCCCATGGCCTGCGACGATTGCCGAACTTTTGTTTTTCCGCACGGAGAAATCGCGCGCCGTGTTTGCCGGCATGGCGGCGCATTCAATCCTGCCCATGGAAGTCCCGATAAGCGGGGCGTTCGGCTGGATGCTGATGCTCTCGGCGCACGCCGCGGGGTGGCCGGTTGCGCGCGGCGGATCGCAGAGCATCGCCAACGCGCTGGCATCGTATCTGGAATCGCTCGGAGGCACCGTGCTGACGAATTCGCGCGTCCGCTCGCTCGATGAATTCGAGCGCGGATCGTTGGTGCTTTGCGATGTGACGCCGCGGCAGTTTCTCGAATTGGCGGGCGACAGGCTTCCTGGCTGCTACCGGCGTAAACTGGAACGCTGGCGCTATGGGCCTGGGGTTTTCAAAATCGACTGGGCCCTGAGCGCGCCGATTCCGTGGAAGGCGCATGGGTGCGCGCGCGCGGCTACCGTTCATTTGGGAGGGAGCGCGGAAGAGATCGCCGACTCGGAGCGGGCGCCCTGGGAACGCAGGACGCATCCGCGGCCGTTCGTGTTGCTCGCGCAGCCGAGCTTGTTCGATCCCTCGCGCGCTCCGGCCGGCATGCATACCGCATGGGCTTACTGCCATGTGCCGAACGGGTCGCTGGAGGATATGACGGCAGCGGTCGAAGCGCAGGTCGAGCGGTTCGCGCCGGGATTTCGCCGCTGCGTGCTGGCGCGGCATACGATGACAACCGCGGATCTGGAACTGCGCAACGCGAACCTTGTGGGCGGCGATATCGTCGGCGGCGCGAATACGCCGCGGCAGATGCTGCTGCGACCGTCGGCAGGCGCGTATCGGACACCTTTGGAAGGCGTGTTCCTGTGCTCCAGTTCGACTCCGCCGGGTGGTGGAGTGCATGGGATGTGCGGTTATCACGCGGCGCGGGCGGCGTTGAAGCACGCATAGTTCGATCAGGGCCGCCCGCGCGCGCAAACGCTCCCTCGCGGTCGCGGCTCGGAAACGTGTCATTTTTTCTGAGCCGCGCGCGTAATGTTCGGCGCGGACGAATACGAGCGACGGGGTCGCGGAAAACGTATTGTCTTTTCTGAGCCGCGCGCGTAAGCAAGCGTCAAAAACAATGCTTGGAAAGCCGGAACATTTCAGCGGCGCATCATCCGAAACGCGAAATTGACGCCGTAGCCCTGGCGGAGAGCGAGTGTGATCCATAGCATCGCGAGTTCTTCGAGGAGGTGCGCGTGCCTGAGCGGTCCGGCGTCAACGGGATCGAAACCGAGATCGCCTGCAAGACCAGCCGTGATGCGTTTGGCGTTGGAGTCGTCTCCGCAATAAAACATGGTGGCGCGTTCGCCGTGGTAGTCCGGATTCGCCATGTTCGGATAACCGGTGGTATTGAAAATCTTCACTACCTGGGCGCTGGTCAAAGAAGCGACTTTCTCACCGCCGGAAGTACCCGGCGGCGTATCCAGGCCGGAAAGGTCGGCCCGCAGCGGATTGGTTGCATCCAGTACGATCTTACCTGTAAGGTCGCCGGCCGAAAGCAAGGCGTCCTGCACCGCGGGCCAAGGTACGGCAAGAACCACCACGTCCGACATCTGAGCCGCCTCCATAACAGTTACGACTTTCGTGGTAGTTGCCGAATCTGTCTTTTTCGGGTTACGCACGCCAAAGGCTACGTCATGACCGTGCCTTGCCCAGCCTGAACCAAGAGTACTGCCCACATTGCCCGCGCCGATGATCGCAATCTTCATCAATGCACAGATTCGTATGGAGGTATACACCGAGTCAACCAGTCATCGTAAAGAATGAAACTTATTGGCCGGAATCCCGTCTGAACCAAGTAAGACGGAATTAAAAATGCAAAGGGAAAATTTCAAATGTCACAAAAGGGAGACTTTCAAAAATGAAACTTTCTAAGAGCGCGCTGGCCGTGTGCGTCGGATTGCTGGCCGGGGCTCCGCTCATGATGGCGCAGTCGCCGCAGGCTAACGTCTATTTCGGCGTGGGAACCGCGACTGATTCGTCAAACGGCCAGACGATTAATCCGCTCGGCTACGGCTTTTTCTCGACGCCGAAAATGACGGGCACCTTTCTCGACGTGGGCGGCAGCTTCATGCTCACGCCGCACTACGGAGCCGGAGTAAACCTGAGCTGGCGCGCGTCGCAGGGCGACTATGCCGGCCTGAGTTATCGGCCTTTCTTCTACGATTTCAACGGCATCTGGCAACCCGTCAAGACCAAACGGATTGCTCCTGAAATACAAGCCGGTTTGGGTGGTGTGAGAGTCGGATTCACGCTCAACTCCTCGAGCTGCGATCCTCTTGTCGGATGCCAGTCGTATAACGCCGGCTATGAAAGCTCGAGCCATTTCCAGACGCATCTGGGAGTCGGCGTGCGGTTCTACGCGACCGATCATATCTTCATCCGGCCCGCGGTCGATGTGCACTGGGTGGATAACTTCTTCCAGTTCGGCAGCGACTGGGTGCCCGAGTATACGGTCAGCCTCGGCTACAGCTTCGGCGGACAGTAAACTTCCTGGCAGCATATGCGCGGGTAAGGACGTGTCACCGAATAGCCAATCCGTTTGCGAAAAACCGGAACGGCTTCTGAGCCACGGCCGCAAGGGAGTGGTTGAACGGGTTATTCTTCGACCGGTGCTAAGGCCCGCTCTACAGACGTGGAGCGGGCCTTTTCTGCATTTCTTTCTCTTTGTCTTCCACCAGCGACTTCAGCCGGCTCATTTCGCGATCGATGCGGCGGCCTCTCTGCACGAGCAGGAGGACGAAGCCGATCATAATGATCCAGGCGGCGGAATAACCGAAGAACAGAAAGTGAAGGTTGATGATATCGACGGCTGACATGTTATTGGATGGCGTGTAATTCGCGGCGCAATGAATCGAGTTCGCGCCGGCTGGATTCCTGATGAAGACGGACGAGCATCATAGCCGAACCAAGCAGTAAGAACGACAGTATGCCGATCAGGAATGGCGGCCAGTAAACAGGGGCAAGGCCTCCGGTTTCGAGTACAGGACCGGGGTGCTGGGTGCGGACGTTGTGCAACCGGATGGCCATGATGACGATCGGAATATCGGCGGCGGCGAAAATCGCCAGCACGGCGGACATCACGCCGCGCTGCTGCGGTTCGGCGATCGCCGGGCGCATCAGAAGATATCCGAGATAGAGCAGGAAGCACATCAGCTGCGAAGTCATGCGCGCGTCCCACGCCCACCAAATGCCCCACTCGACGCGGCCCCAGATGCTGCCGGTAGCAATATTGACCAGCGTGAACATGGTTCCGACTTCGACTGCCGAGATAGCCATTGAGTCCCACGCAAAGTCCTTCTTCACCAGAAACGCGATGCTGGCAAAGACGGCGACCCCGTAAAACGTATACGCCGTAAGGGCGGCGGGGACGTGGATGAAGATGATGCGGAAGATATCCCCCTGCAGGGCGTCGATCGGGATCACGAGGAAAATCCGATAAAAATTCCAGAGCAGCAGGATCGTGCCGAGGATGCCGAGAGTGTAAACCGTTTTTTCGCGCATTCGCTTGAACCTCTATATCACAAGAATAAACTCGATCAGATATAACGCGAGCGCCGTGAACATCACATCGTAGACGATCAGCAGGCGGACGTCGCTCAGCACGGCGTTGCCGTTCAATAGTCCGGAGGTAAGCTCCATCGCGCCGATCAGCAGCGGAATCATCAGCGGATAAAGCAGTACAGGCAGCATCAGTTCGCGCAGACGGACGTTGACCGTCACCGCGCTGAGAGCGGCGCCCACCACGGTGATCCCCCATGTCGACAGGGCCATGACAAGCAGAAGAGAAAGGATCGATCCGGCCCAGCGGATATTGTAAAAAAGTCCGAAAATCGGCAGGGATATCAGTTCGACGATGAGAAGCAGGACGAAGCAGGCGACGGCCTTGCCGAGAAATATGGCCCAGCCCGGAACCGACGCTACCAGGACTTCGAGACAGTCGTTCGGCACCTCGCGTGCGAAGCTGCGGTTGACGATCAGCGCACCGGCGAAGGCGTAAACCAGCCAGAGCAGACCGCCGGAGATGGCGAGGCGCTCGTCGCGATCCAGATCGAA